>NZ_JBZXVN010000006.1:0-123149 GCF_058892305.1 Pelagimonas sp. | reverse complement strand
AATTCAATGGGCATGGCAGGTCAGATGAGCTGGCGATGGAACTCACTTCCAAAGGGCCAGGGTAAGGCGCGTGTGGTGGAACGGCCAAGCAACGATTTTCGTAGGGGGATGCAACTGCTTCGGGGGCCGAATTTGCCCAATGACCCTCGCGGTGTGACGGACGATGCCGTTGCATCGTCCGGCTGGCAAATGTCTCCGCGAGCGCGCAGTGGGCTCAAACGATTCCGCCGCCTGCACCACTAGAAACGGGACGTTTTTCAGACACTTGGGCGCGATAGCCCGCCGCGCGGAAAGTCATGACCGGATCAATCGCGCCGCCGGTCGACACACGCGCTTGCGCCAAAATAGCATCCACATCGGTGCGAAACGCCGCGCGTAAGGTGGCCGAAGCCATAAGCGCGTCATTGTCGTCTTGATAGCCGGTCAAGGCCGCGCGATCGACAAGCGAGGCCTGCACATAGGCGCGCTGAATTTCCATCGCCGAAATCATCAGGCTTTCGATCGGATCGGTGACATTGTGGGATTGGTCGATCATATGCGCCAGATCAAGGCCCGGGGTGCCTTCGGCATCGACAAGTTCGTTCCAGACCAGAAACAAACGATAGGGATCAATCGTGCCGCTATCGAGATCGTCGTCCCCGTATTTGCTATCATTAAAATGAAATCCGCCAAGCTTGCCCGCATGGATCAAGCGCGACACGATCATTTCGATGTTCACATTGGGCGCGTGGTGACCTAGATCGACAAGACACATGGCTTTGTCACCAAGCTCTTGCGCGGTCATGAGCGAAGTGCCCCAATCCTGCACCACGGTAGAATAGAACGCCGGTTCGTAAATCTTGTGTTCGGAGAACAAACGCCAATCATCGGGCAGGCCGCGATAGATGTCTTTCATCGAAGACAGATAACGCTCGAACTGACGACCCATATGGGTTTGGCCGGGAAAATTGGCCCCGTCGCCAATCCAAACGGTCAACGCCTTGGAGCCGATCTGTTGACCGATGTCGATGCATTCCAGATTGTGCTCAACCGCTTGGGCGCGGGTTGCGGTATCTGTATGCGTCAGCGAACCGAATTTGTAGGAATGGGTTTGATCGGCCTGATCTTGAAAGCTGTTGGAATTCATCGCGTCAAAGGTCAAACCATGCTGACCCGCCTTGGCCAGCAACTCTTTGGGGTCCGCCTTGTCCCATGGGATGTGCAACGACACCGATGGGGCGGCTTGGGTCAGGGCATGGATCACACCACAATCGTCAAGCTTGTCAAAGATGTTGGCCGGTTCGCCCCGACCCGGAAAGCGGGCAAAGCGGGTGCCGCCAGTGCCGGTTCCCCAAGATGGCACAGCAACACCAAAGCCTTTGGCGCGCTCAACAATGGCGTTGATGTCGACGCCGCGACGATCAAGCTTTTCGCCAAGATGGTCAAAGTCACGCGCCAGATCTCTGGCCCGTTTGGCGTTTTCCGCCTCGATCACGGATGTATCTATCATGGTCCCCTCCCTCAAAGGGCTGCGCCGGATGCAAAGGGCATCAAGCGCAACTTTGTCTTAGCGTGTAAAGGCCTGCACATTGCCGGCGTCGACATTGACGATGTTGCCGGTTGATTTGGCCGATTGGTCAGAGGCAAAGAAATACGCCGCCTCGGCGATGTCCTCGGGCAAGACAGAGCGTTTGAGCATGGACCGCTGACGATACATTTCCTCCAAGCCTTCCTTGTCGGTGCCGTAGGTTCCGGCCCGTTGATAAAGCCATTCGCCTTCCCAAATCTTGGACCCGCGCAAAACGGCATCTGGATTGACGACATTGACGCGAATACCGGCTTCGGCCCCTTCCAGCGCCAAACAGCGAGCAAGGTGAATTTCCGATGCCTTGGCGGTGCAATAGGCAGAGGCATTGGGGGATGCAGCAAGACCGTTTTTGGAGGCCACAAAGACAACAGAGCCGCCAATGTTTTGCACACGCATCATTTTGAACGCTTCGCGGGACACAAGGAAATATCCGGTCGACAGGATGTCCATGTTCTTGTTCCACAGCTCAAGTGTGGTTTCTTCGACAGGAGCCGAAGAGGCGATACCCGCGTTTGAAACCAAAATATCGACACCGCCAAATTCAACAGCCGTTTGCGCATAGGCCGCCGCCACGGCGTCTTCGTCGGTGACGTTCATCACCACGCTGCGCAACACGTCGTGGCCATAGCGCGACGACAGGTTGGCAAGGGTGGATTGCAGGGCGTCTTGGTTGATGTCTGCCAACATCACACAGGCCCCTTCGGCAAGATAACGTTCGGCGGTGGCCGATCCGATTCCACCGGCACCACCGGTGACCAAGGCCACACGTCCAGCAAGGCTTTTGGGTTTTGGCATGCGTTGAAGTTTGGCTTCTTCCAAGAGCCAGTATTCGATGTCAAAGGCCTCTTGCTCGGGCAAGCCACAGTATGCGGAAACGGCCGTTGCGCCGCGCATCACGTTGATCGCGTTGACATAGAATTCACCCGAGATACGTGCCGTTGCGCGGTCTTTGGCAAAAGTGATCATGCCAACGCCGGGGACGAGATAAACCACGGCATTGGGGTCCCGTAGGGCCGGGCTGTCGGGGTGTTTGCAGCGCTCATAATAGGCTTCGTAACCCTTGCGATACTGTGCGATTTGCGCCTCGAGGCCGGCCAAAACATCGTCGATGTTGCCCTTGGCCGGATCGAAATCGACCACCAGCGGGCAAATCTTGGTCCTTAGGAAGTGATCGGGACAAGAAGTGCCAAGTGCCGCGAGATCGCGCATGTCTTTGGCGTTCACAAACTCAAGCACCGCGTCGGTATCGACAAAATTGCCAACCATATGCTGTTGGCCGGAAACATAACCGCGAATGGCGGGCATCAGTTTCGCTGCTACGGCGCGGCGGGCATCGGCGGCAAGGCTGGTGTGGATCGGGCCGCCAAAAGCCGGAACATCGGCGGTTTTATCTTCAAAATAGGCAATCGCTTTGTTGATGATATCAAGCGTGAGCTCATAGCAAGCCTTGGCGTCATCGTCCCAAGTGAACAGCCCGTGCGATTCCAAAACGACGCCTTTGGCATCTGGATTTTCGAGGCAGAATTTTTCGAGCCATAGCCCCAATTCGTAGCCCGGTTTTTTCCACGGAAGCCACCCAATGTCGTCACCAAATATCTCTTTGGTCATGGCCTTGCTATCCTTAGACGCCGCAATCGCAATGATGGCATCTGGATGCATATGATCGACATGCTTTTTGGGGACATAGGCATGAAGAGGCGTGTCGATAGAGGCCGCGCGTGGGTTCAAATTAAAGGTGCAATGAGGCAGGTAGCCCACCATTTCGTCTTCAAAAGCGAGACCGCGATACATGGTTTTCAGTGCGCGCAGCTTGTCCATATAAAGGGTTGAAAACCCGTCCATCTTGATGGACCCAACATCGCCGCCCGATCCTTTGACCCACAACACTTCGGTGTCTTGGCCGGACAGCGGGTCGGGTTGCATCACTTTGGCAGATGTGTTGCCGCCGCCATAATTGGTCACGCGTTTATCAGATCCAAGCAGGTTTGAGCGGTAAAGAAGCTTTTCCGGCTCGCTCATCGTTGCGGCTTTGTTGTCATCCCATAAGGAAACAAGGTGATTTGCCTCGGTGGTCATTGTGATCTCCTCCCGATCCGCAGATAATCTTAGTCGATTTGGTCAAAGGGTGATTGGATTGCGACGGATTGTCAATCATAAATCCTCAATAGCAGTCATCAATGAGCGGAAAATGACAATAAATGACATTTTATGATTGACAGTGATTGTTGCTTTGCGGCACGGTTAACGTCAACGGGAGGAAGAGATGCACGAAAAGGAACGCCATAATATCATTCTGTCAGCGGTACAGGATCGTCCAGTTGTGACGGTTTTGGACCTGTGCAGCTTGACTGGCGCGTCTGAGGCAACAATCCGCAGGGATGTGGCCGGCTTGCATGAAGCTAAAAAACTACGCCGGGTGCGCGGGGGCGTCGAAGCCCTTCACCCCAATCAGCTTCCGGGACTGGCCGGACGGCCATTCGCGGTGAACGAAGCAATCAATATCGCGCAAAAGCAAGCAATTGCGCGCAAGGCGGTTGAGCTTTGCGAAGAGGGGGAGCCGATCATTATTAATGGCGGCACCACGACCTTTCAAATGGTCCATCCTTTGGCGACGCGCCGCTGTCAGGTGTTTACCAACTCATTTCCGACAGCTGAACACCTGCTCAAGAATTCCAAAAACACGGTTCTGATGTCGGGCGGAGTGATCTATCGCGAGCAAAACATCGTGCTGTCACCCTTTGATAATGATGTCACCCGCAACTTTTACGCCCGCCGTATGTTTATGGGCGCGCAGGGTGTTGGGCCGCTCGGCGTCATGGAAGCCGATCCGCTCATCATTCAGGCCGAGCAAAAGCTCATTGGCCAAGCGGATGAATTGGTTTTGCTGGTTGATTCCAGCAAGTTCGAGGCACGTTCCAGTTTGGTTCTGTGCCCACTCAATAAGATTGATGTTCTGATCACCGATGACGGGATCAGCGATCGCGCCGCCGCCATGGTGGATGCGGCAGACATCAAATTAATCGTGGTGCCGGTTGGTGCCGTGAAGGAGGAGGCGGCATCGTAATCGGCCAGCAATGGAACGGCGCGCCGCAAATTTGGGAAACCAGGGAGGAAACCCGATGAAACTTGCAAAACTCATGACATCTGTGGCCGTCGCCGCAGGATTGTTCGCCGGTCCAGTATCTGCCGAAGACATGCGCATTGCGCTGGTGGTCAAAGCTTTGGGCATCGGGTTCTTTGAAGCCGCCGCCGAAGGGGCTGAAGAGGCCGCCAAAGAATTGGGTGGCGTCGAAATCATTTATACTGGCCCAACCGACACCACGGCCGAGGGCCAGATCGAAGTGATCAATTCACTGATCGCGCAAAAGGTTGATGCTATTGCGGTTTCATCAAATGACACTGATGCGCTTGTTCCAACGCTGAAAAAGGCGATGCAGCGCGGGATCACTGTTATTTCTTGGGACTCTGGCGTTGCCGAAGATGGCCGGATGGCGCATTTGAACCCTTCCTCTAACGCGTTAATCGGCAACATGATTATCAAACTGGCAGCCGATCATTTGCCAGAGGGCGGCCAGGTGGCGGTGTTGTCCGCGACCACCACATCGACAAACCAGAATATCTGGATTGATGAGATGAACAAGGTGATGGGCAACTATCCCGGCATCGAAGTTGTTTCGACCGTTTACGGCGACGATCTTGCCGATAAATCCTATCGCGAAGCCACGGGGCTTATGCAGTCTCATCCGGATTTGGATGCCATCATCGCCCCGACTTCGGTTGGCATTGTGGCCGCGGCCCAAGCCGTTGCCGATGCGGGCAATATTGGCAAAGTCAACGTGACGGGCCTTGGCCTGCCGTCGGAAATGGCCGGGGCAATCGACAGCGGCGCGTCCAAATCCTTTGCGATCTGGAACCCAATTGATCTTGGCTATTCGGCGACCATGCTGGCCCACCAGCTGGCAACCGAAGCCGCCAAAGCCGAACCGGGTGCAGAAATTGCGATTGGCCGTATGGGCACAATCACATTGGATGAAAGCAATTCCGCGGCGATGGCTGATCCTTTTGTCTATGACGCCGGCAATATCGCAGACTTCAAGGATATTTTCTAAGATCTCTTTAGAAAAGCGGAGGGTGGCGCGGGACACGGGCCGCCCTTTTACCAAGACTTGCTCCGCCATTGGCCGGGCTTTGCGATAGGGATACGCGATGCGAAATCTCAGCCCGGAGGGAGACAGTGCCGCGCAGGACACGCAGCCGGTCCTTACCCTTGATAAGATCACCAAAACCTTTCCCGGTGTCAAAGCGCTTGATGGTGTTGATCTGCATCTCTATGCCGGTCAAGTCACGGCTTTGATTGGTGAAAATGGCGCGGGTAAGTCCACCGTTGTGAAAACGCTGACTGGAATTTATCAACCGGACGGCGGGCAGATTTTGCGTCATGGTAAACCGGTTCGCTTTGTCACGCCTCAAGATGCCGCAGATGCGGGTGTCACGGCGATCCATCAGGAAACCGTGTTGTTTGATGAACTCTCGGTTGCCGAGAATGTCTTTATCGGCCACGCGCCCAAGGGGCGGTTTGGGTTGATTGACACCGCAGCGATGCACAATCGCACGGCTGACATCTTGGACACGATTGGTGCGAAAATCAGCCCTTCTGTTAAGCTTAAGGACCTTGGGATTGCGTCCCGACATCTGGTCGCGATTGCCCGCGCGCTCTCGGTCGAGGCGCAGGTTGTGATTATGGATGAACCCACCGCGGCCCTTAGCCAAACCGAGATTGAGGAGCTTTACGAGCTGGTCGATACTCTCAAGGCACAGGGCAAGGCGATTTTGTTTATATCGCACAAGTTTGATGAGGTTTTCCGCATTGCCGATCGCTTTACCGTGTTTCGAGATGGCCAATTGGTTGGGGCCGGGCAGATGGCGGATGTCAGCGAAGCCGATCTGGTGAAAATGATGGTTGGCCGCGCGGTGGATCAATTATTCCCCAAGCGCCATGCCGAGATTGGCGACAAGGTTCTAACGGTCGCAGGTTACAGCCATCCAACCGAGTTTGAAGACATCAATTTCACCCTGCGGCGCGGCGAAATCCTCGGGTTTTATGGGCTGGTCGGGGCAGGGCGGTCTGAGTTCATGCAATCCTTGATCGGAATAACAAAACCATCGAAAGGCGCGGTTCGGATTGGCGACGACGTGCGTGTCATTCGATCCCCGGCGGATGCGATCAAGGCCGGCATTGTTTACGTTCCCGAAGACAGGGGCAAACAAGGGGCTATTCTGGATATGCCGATCTTCCAGAACGTCACCCTGCCGTCGCTTCACAAGACATCGAAGGACGGGTTCATCCGGCTGGCAGAAGAGTTCGCCTTGGCGCGCGAATACACCCAGCGTTTGGATTTGCGCGCGGCGTCACTTGATACCAATGTTGGGGCCTTGTCGGGCGGCAACCAACAAAAGGTGGTCATTGCCAAATGGTTGGCAACCAAGCCGCGCGTCATCATTCTCGATGAACCAACCAAGGGGATCGACATCGGATCCAAGGCGGCGGTGCATGACTTTATGTCTGAACTCGCGGCACAGGGGCTCTCCGTGATCATGGTCAGCTCGGAAATCCCTGAAATCATGGGCATGTCGGATCGTGTCATTGTCATGCGCGATGGCCGTATGGTCGCCGAACTGGAAGGGGACTCGCTAAGCCCCGAGACGCTGGTGCGCCATGCGGTAGGCATAAACGCACAAGGAGACGCGGCATGACGTTCCTGAAATCAAGAGAGACCATTCTGGCCGCCGCGGTATTGGTGTTGATCGCCTTGATCGCCACGCGGTTCCCCGGCTTTATCGCCCCCGCCAATCTGGTCGCAGTGTTCACCGATACCTCGCCGTTGATGATTTTGGCGATGGGGCAGATGGTGGTGATTTTAACCCGCTGCATTGATCTTTCTGTGGCGGCGAACCTCGCGCTTACGGGAATGGTTTGTGCGATGATCAACGTGGCAATGCCGGGCCTGCCGATTGCTGTGATTGTCGCGATTGCTATTCTCATGGGCGCGGCGTTGGGGGCGATCAATGGGGTATTGGTGTGGAAGCTCAATATCCCGCCAATCGTTGTGACACTTGGCACAATGACCATTTTCCGGGGCATCATTTTCTTGCTGACGGACGGCAAATGGATCAACGCCCATGAGATGAGCGCGGCCTTTACCGGTGTTCCACGTACCAGCCTTCTTGGCATGCCAGTGTTGGGTTGGGTGAGCGTCCTTGTCGCGGTTGTGATGGTCATCGTGATGGCCCGCACCACATTGGGCCGGGCGATCTATGCGGTTGGCGGCAACCCCCATGCGGCGGTTTACACCGGGATTGATGTCGGCAAGACGCAGTTTTTGGCCTTTACGATTTCGGGCATGTTGGCCGGGTTGACCGGCTACCTTTGGATTGCCCGCTATTCGGTGGCCTATGTCGATATCGCTGGCGGGTTTGAGTTGGACGTTGTCGCGGCCTGTGTGATCGGCGGGATTTCAATCGCCGGTGGGGCCGGGACCGTGATCGGCACTTTGCTTGGCGCGCTCTTTCTGGGGGTGATAAAAAACGCGCTTCCGGTTGTCGATATCTCGCCGTTTTGGCAGCTGGCGATTTCCGGTGCGGCCATCATCATTGCAGTCGCCTTTAACGCCCAATCTGGCCGGGCCAAAGGCCGTATCATCCTCAAATCAGCGGAGCATGCGCAATGAGCCTGACAGATACAACGCCGCGCGTCATTCCCGATCGCCTGCGCTCGCCGCTGCGGGCCCGTGTGATGAGCTGGGAAAGCCTTTTGCTTGGGGTGGCCGTTGGGATTTTCATCCTAAACTCACTGGCCTCGCCGTATTTTCTAAACGCTTGGAACCTCTCCGATGCGACGTTCAATTTCACCGAAAAGGCAATGATTGCCTTTGCTATGGCGCTGTTGATCATCTCCGGGGAAATTGATCTCTCGGTTGCGGCGATAATTGCGCTGGCATCAACCGCGATGGGGCTGGCGATGGAAATGGGGGCAGGCACCCCGGTACTGGTCTTGGTTGGACTTGGAACCGGGTTGATATGCGGGGCCTTTAACGGGGCCTTGGTGACCAAACTGGGGCTGCCCTCTATCGTTGTGACCATCGGCACCATGAGCCTGTTTCGTGGGATCAGCTACATCATTCTGGGCGACGGGGCGTTTCGTGGCTATCCCAGCGATTTTTCCTGGTTTGGTCAGGGCTATGTCTTTTGGGTGATTTCCGTCGAATTTGTGATCTTTGTAATCTTGGCCGTTGTGTTTGGCGTTTTGCTGCACAAAACCCGCTTTGGACGCACCGTTTATGCCGTCGGGAACAACCCAACCGGCGCGTTGTTTTCGGGCATTCGCGTTGATCGCGTCAAGATGATCCTGTTCTTGTTGACTGGGCTGATGTCAGGCTTGGCGGCGGTGTGTTTGACCTCTCGGCTCGGATCGACGCGACCCTCAATTGCCAGCGGAATGGAGCTGGAAATTGTGACCATGGTTGTTCTGGGTGGGGTGAACATTCTTGGCGGTTCGGGGAGCATTCCCGGCGTGGTGATCGCGGCCTTTGTCATGGGGCTTGTGACCTTTGGGCTGGGGCTGTTGAACGTCCCGGGCATCGTCATGTCGATCTTCATCGGGTTGTTGTTGATTGGGGTCATTGCGCTGCCGCGCCTTTGGGCGATGTATCGCAAGACGGGGGGATAGCGTCATGGAAAAGATCGCCTTTCGGATGCGGTTGAAGGCCGGACACCTCGACGAATATCGCAGACGCCATGATGAGATTTGGCCTGATCTTGTGACATTGCTCAAAGAGGCTGGGATCGTTGATTATTCAATCCACTATGCCAAAGACACATGTGATTTATTTGCGGTGTTGTGGCGCAAAGACGGTCATTCCATGGATGAGTTGCCAAACCATCCCGTCATGCAACGGTGGTGGGCACACATGGCCGATTTGATGGAAACCCTCCCCAACAACGAACCTGTGGTTGAGCCGCTTGAAACCGCGTTTTACCTGCCATGATCGGGCCGGAATCAACACCCAAGCACATTGCGGTTATTGATGTCGGCAAAACCAACGCCAAATTGGCGCTTGTCGACAGTGAAACCCTGTCAGAGATTGCTGTTGTAACCCGGCCGAACACGGTTATTGATGCCGCTCCCTATCCGCATTTTGATTTAGACGGGCATTGGGCGTTCTTCCTTGAAAACCTAGCCGCGTTTCACAAGAGCCATTGCGTTGATGCGATTTCGATCACAACCCACGGGGCCTCGGTTGTGTTGCTGGACAAGGCCGGGGACTTGGCGACCCCGATGCTTGACTATGAGCATGACGGGCCAGACGAATGCGCGGAGGCCTACACCAAAATCCGTCCGGATTTTGCGGAAACCGGGTCACCCCGTTTACCGGGGGGATTGAACGTAGGGGCGCAATTACATTGGCTTTTTGAGCGTGATCCGACCCTTTTGGACCGCACCGCGCATGTCATCACCTATCCGCAATACTGGGCCTATCGTCTTACGGGGCAATGGGCCTGTGATGTGACCTCGTTGGGCTGTCATACTGACCTTTGGAACCCTTGGTCTGGGCAGCCATCTACGCTGGTTGGTGCATTGGGACTGACTGACAAGCTCGCTCTGGCGCTCCCGTCGTCGCATGTTTTGGGCGCTATCACGGCCGAGACCGCTGCTGAAACTGGCTTGCGGGCCACAACACCGGTGGTTTGTGGCATCCATGATAGCAATGCCTCTTTGGTTCCTTACCTTCAGGGGGACATGGACACGTTTTCCGTTGTTTCAACGGGGACTTGGGTGGTTGCCATGGCGCTTAACGGGGGGGATGTGAAATTTGACCCGGCGCGCGACACTTTGGTGAACGTTAACGCCGTCGGGGCACCCGTCCCATCGGCGCGGTTCATGGGGGGGCGCGAATACGAAATTATCCGCGACGCCTCATCGGTCGAGCCTTCCGCCCAAGATCGAATGGCTGTTTTGCAGAATGAAATTGTGCTGTTGCCCGCGGTCGAGCCCAATAGCGGCCCGTATTCTGGTCGCGTGTTCAGTTGGAACAACCCACCGCAGTCCGACGGCCAACGCATTTATGCGCTGTCTCTCTATCTCGCTCTGATGACGCAGACATGCCTTGATCTGATCGGAGCCAGAGGGCCGACCCTTGTCGAAGGGCCCTTTGCCCGAAATGCAGATTTCCTTGATATGCTGGCGGTGTTGCGCCCCGATGGGGTTGGTGCCGCCAGTTCAAAAACCGGGACCAGCCTTGGGGCCGCGATGTTGGTGTCACCGTCCGAGATGCCTCGGGTTCACATGCAGGATATGCCAGATTTTGCCCCCCTTTTGGCACGCTATGCCGAAAGTTGGCGCGCCTGCCTCTGAGGGCTCCTAGCGCATTGATGTCATCGGTGAACGCCCCCGCTACGCTGTGTTCACTGCTGGGCGTCAAAGTTTGGAAAACTGCGTGGTGTTTGCGATCTGTGGCAATCGCGTCCTCACTTTTTGGAATGTTTGTCAGTTGGCGTAAGGTAGCGGGCCGTTTGAGGCAGAGTTTTGCGCTATTGGCCCTTGGGGCCATGCCACAGTGTTTTGAGACACAAGCCCGGCTCACCATTTGCAAGATACCTAACAACGAAATATCTTAGCCAATGGAATATAATGTCGTGAACTTGGTGACTTCAAAAGATTCCGCTTTGAAATCCTGTTAAGGTGCTCACTGTACCGACGCGCATGGCTCTTGGTCTGAAGTTTAAAGAGGTAAGTATGACGTCAAAGGATCTTGGCGATAAAAGCGAGGAACTTCAATCGATTGAAGTTTCAATGCCACAGCATAAACGATCAGAGCATCACCTAAAGGTGGATGTGTTCGAAGCTGCGACACATGACATTTCCCTCAAAGATTTGCCTTTGCTTCAAGAGTTGACGGTTGGTGTCTTTTGGCCGCACCGCGACAGGGATCTTGAGCTGCTTGTGCAATTGGGGCAGGGCTATCTGGCGTTGGATGAAATTGGACGCCCTTTGAGTTCCGCCATGAAATTCGAAAGCGGCTCTGATTTTGCCATGTTGGGTATGATGATCACGGCCCCCCGTTTGCAAACACTGGGCACCGGGCGTTGGCTCTTGCAGCAAATCATGGAGGCGTGTGGCTCGCGCGATCTACGTCTGAGTGCGACCCGAGCGGGCTATCGGCTTTATGAAACCGCAGGCTTTCGGCCCGTTGCAACGATCCGCCAACATCAAGGTATGGCGCGCGAAATCTATCTTCCGACCGCCAATCCGGATACGGAGGTGCGGGCTTTCGAAGATGCTGATTGGCCGCAGTTGCTTGAGCTGGACTCAGCCGCCTATGGCGTTGACCGCCAAACGGTTATTAGGACACTTGGGGCCAAGTCAGACTGCGTTGTGGCGCAAAAAGACGGGAGGATTGTCGGTTACGCGATGATCCGCAACTTTGGCCGTGGTCAGGTGATCGGACCCGTGGTGGCCGATTGCGACGACCTTGCGATGCAGTTGATTGCTCCGCTTATTCAAAAGCGGACGGGCGCGTTCCTACGCATGGACACGCCTGTTGTCGATGGCGAACTCACGGCCTTTTTGTCGGCGGCCGGTCTGGGTTTGTTCGATACCGTTACGGAAATGTACAAGGGCGAACAAAGGCGCGCGACCTCGGGGGCCGTGTTATACGGCTTGGCCGCGCACTCTTTGGGATGAACTCTGCTGCGGTTACGAAAGCCAATCCTTGAGGCCAAACCAAAGCCCCACAAGGGGCAGAAACCATGGCCGCCCGGTATGCGCTGGAATAATCGGCCAATTTAGGCCATCCAGCGGCGTCTCTTCCTGAACGCCCATGGCCTTGTTGGCCAACATTTGTCCCAGCAAGGTCGAAAACTGCGCGCCATGTCCTGAGTACCCCATGCCGTAAATCATACCATCCGCCGTACCAGCCCGTGGAAAGCGATCTTGAGACATGCCGACAAGGCCCCCCCAGCAATATTCAATGTCGATATCGCAGAGCAGTGGAAAGATTTGCCCCAAAGACTTCTGAAGAATAGCACCCGATTTCGCGTCAGACTGTTGATTGCTATCCGCAGAAAACCGTGCACGCCCACCAAAGATAAGCCGGTTGTCCGGGGATAGTCGGAAATAATTGCCGATGTTCAGCGATGTTACACAGGTGCGGTTCCCTGGCATGACCATCTCGGCTTCGGCATCAGAGAGGGGGCGCGTGGCAATGATAAAGGAGCCGACAGGAATGATCCGTTTACGGAAGTACCCCAAAGGGGCGGTTTTAATCTGACCGGAATAGGCCCCGGTGGCGGCAATCACACGATCTGCGGTCAGTTCACCGCGCGGAGTTGTCAGGCACCAGCCTTTTGCGCTTTTGCTCCGCTCTGTAACCGGGGCAGTTTCCCAAATCGTCGCCCCATGTCGCCGCGCGGCTTGTGCCAACCCACAGACATAGCGCCCCATATGCATCATGGCCGATTTTTCATAGAGGATAGCCCCGTGAAAGCTGTCGCTGCCGATGTCGTGGGCGAGGTCAGACTTAGTAAGCCAGCGGGTCTCGGGATCGACCTCTTTGTTTAGCAATTCAAAATGGGCCTGCATACCAGCGACATGAGAGGCCTTGGAGGCGAGCTTTAGTTTCCCGGAACGTCGAAAGTCACACTGAATTTCTTCTGTTCTTACAATATCTTCGATAACGTCGATCGAGTGATCATAGGCTTTGTACAAGGCCTGTGCGCGGGTCTCACCCAGCTGGGTTTTGGCCAAGGCGTAATCATGGGCCAAGCCGTTGTTTAGATGCCCACCATTGCGGCCGGAGGCCCCAGCGCCAACTTGCTCTGCCTCTAACACCGCGACGGAAACACCGACCTTTGCAAGGCTGCGCGCCGCGCTGAGACCCGTGAAACCTGCTCCAATGATGGCGACGTCAAAATGCCCGTTGACCGGGGAAGGACAGCCCCCCGCGAACGGGGCTGCTGTTTTGTGCCAGTAGGAGGCGAATTGCATCACAAACCAACCACTTTCGCCAAGCCTGAGATATCAGGAATTTCTGTGTAACCATAGAATGGGTTCGCCGGTTCGTGGCCGCGGTTGACCCAGACCTTATTGGTGATCCGCATGTCATGCGCGGTCATGAGATCGTAGCGGAAAGAGGAGGACACATGCAGCACATCCTCGGGTCCGCAGCCGAGTTGATCGAACATGTATTCGAATGCCCGCATCTTGGGTTTATAGGCCTGTGCGTCTTCGGCGGTAAATACGTGAGCGATTGGGGCCCCCAGTTTTTCGATATTGTGCGGAATTTGGGCGTTCATCGAGTTTGTCAGCGCAACCAATGGGATGTCTGAGGCGACTTTGGCAAGCCCAGCCGGGACATCCGCGTGCGGCCCCCAAGTTGGAACACGATTGTAAATCTCGTCCGCGATGGCGGGATCAAAGGCCAAGCCGTTGCGTTTACATGTGCGTTCCAGGGCGTTGTGAACAACCTCAGCATAGGGTTTCCAATCCCAAAGAACTTCATCCACGCGAAACGCCGAGAAATCTTGGATGAAAGTCTTCATGGCGTCGGGCGATAGGATGTGGCTGAAATGGTCAGTTGCGGCACCAGCCATGTCAAAATTTATCATGGTGCCGTGGCAGTCAAAGGTGATGTATTTGGGGCAGAAGGTCATCCGGGGTCTCCAGTTCGTTGTTAAGACCAGTTTGTCCCTTTCCCTTGATCGTTGCGTGCCGGGTTTTCCAAAACCAAGGCAGGAAATTCTGAAATGCAATTGAACAACAGCAGAGCCTGCCACATGACCTCCGGCCATGAACGATGTGCCTTGTTAAACCGGTGCAGACTGTTGAGGGACCGGGAACCACCAGAGGATGGCGCAGAAAATGCAACGATTGAATGCCGAAGAATTGTTAGACAGGTTGGTAGGTTACCCAACTGTGGTGGGCACATCTAACCTCGAATTGATGCAGTTTATCGCGGATTATCTGGAGGGGTATGGGGCGCAGGTGCATGTCATGATCGGGCCAGAGGGAGATCGGGCAAACCTGTTTGCCACCCTTGGTGATCCTGCGGTGCCGGGGTACATTCTGTCTGGGCATGTGGATGTGGTGCCAGCGGGGGAGCCAGACTGGCAAGACGATCCATTCAAAATGCGCTGTGATGGCGACCGTCTGATCGGGCGTGGCACCTGTGACATGAAAGGTTTTGATGCGGCCATGTTGTCTGCGGTTCCGGACCTTGCGGCGATGGCTCTTTCGGCACCGATACACATCGCATTGTCCTACGATGAAGAGATCGGGTGCAAAGGTGTGCCGCATATGATCGCCGAACTGCCCGAACTGTGCGCTCCCCCATTGGGCTGCATTGTTGGGGAACCAACAGGGTTGCAACCGGTTTTGGCGCACAAGGGCAAAGCGGCGCTCAAACTTCAGGCGCAAGGTGTCTCTGGCCATAGCTCGCGGCCGGACAAGGGGGACAATGCCATTCACGCCCTGCTTCCCGTGTTGAATGGGGCCGCGCATCAGGCCGAGGCCCTCATAGCCCAAGCGCGGGATGAGCGGTTTGCGCCGCCTTATTCAACCTTGCAAATTGGCGTTGTGCAGGGCGGGCAGGCGGTGAACATTATCCCGGACCACGCAGAAGCCCTCATAGAAGTGCGCGCCATTGCAGGTGTCGATCCCCAGAGCTTGCTGGAGCCGGTTGTGGCCAGTGCGGGTCCGTCAGTGGCGGCTGAGCTGATGTCCACTTATCCGGCGCTTGCGCTACCCGCGCATTCCGATCTGGCACAGTTGATGACAAGACTCACGGGGGTTGATGCCATCGGCGCAGTGAGCTTTGGCACCGAAGCGGGGTTGTTTCAGCAAGCCGGCATTGCGTCAATCATCTGTGGCCCCGGTGACATTTCGCGCGCCCACAAGCCCGAGGAATATCTGACACGCTCAGAACTCGACGCGGCACGGAATATGATTCTGACCTTGGGTCAAAGTCTCGCAAATTGAGTCCGTAGCATATTCTGCTGTAAACAAACCGTTTGCAGTTTCATTGATGTTTCACCCAGCCGGAACGCAGCGAAACGCTTGGGTCAAAGCCGTTAGGCTTGGCTTAAGCAATCATGGACCTGAATTTATGACGACAACTTTGGACACGATCCAATTGGTGGATTTCACCGCCGATCATCTGCCTGGTGCTGTGCGCCTTAGCCAACAATCTGTTTGGCCGCATCGCAAAGAAGACTGGGCGCTGACGCTCACTCAATCAACTGGGGTTGCGGCGATCCACAAGGGTGAGGTCGTCGGAACTGCACTCGCGTCGACCTTTGGCGAGGTGGCCGCGTTGAATATGATCATCGTGGATGAGCGCCTGCGCGGTCGCAGGCTTGGGCGTCGTTTGATGGATGCAGTGATCGAGCGCGCAGGTGCGCGTGAGAAGCGGTTGATCGCGACGCAAGACGGGCTGCCCTTGTACAAAAAACTGGGGTTTGTTTCGACCGGTGTCATCGAACAATTTCAGGGCGTTGTGCAAGGTATCGGGGCGGATGGTGACGTGAAAACAGACGGCTACGATCTGGATCGGATGGTTGCAATGGATAGGGCGGCCTCGGGGCTGGAACGCGGCGATCTGTTGTCGCGGATCGCAGAGCAGGGACAGGTTCTGAGCACGGAGTGCGGCTTTGCTGTCCTGCGCGAATTTGGCCGCGGCAAAGTTTTGGGTCCGATTGTCGCGGATAGTCTGGACACGGCCTGTGCCTTGCTAGCAGCAGCGGCGCAATCTCAGACAGGATCGTTCCTGCGGATTGACACGCCGATCCCAGACCTGGGCACCTTTGCAAAGGGGCTTGGGTTGAACCCCGTCGGCGGCGGCACCTGCATGGTGCGTGATCCGCGTGATGCGACGTATGGAACATCTTATCAGACCTTCGGTCTGGTTTCTCAGGCTTTGGGGTAACCAATGAACACTCACATGCAATCAAACGCCCTTCATGAATTGGATCGCCAACATTTCGTCCACCCGGTCTCGTCCTGGCAAGGGCACGAGGCGCGAGGTGTGCGTATCCTGAAAAGCGCAAAAGGGGCGACGGTCACCGACTCCGAAGGGCGTGAGCTCTTGGACGGTTTCGCGGGGCTTTGGTGTGTCAATGCAGGCTACGGACATGAGAGTATTGTCGAAGCCGCCGCGGAGCAAATGCGCCGGTTGCCTTATGCAACGGGGTACTTTGACCTTGGATCAGAAGCCGCTATCAGGCTGGCAGCAGAATTGGCGGACCGCGCACCTGGGGATTTGGACCATGTGTTCTTTACTCTGGGTGGTTCGGATGCGGTCGACAGCACCATTCGGTTTGTGCGGTACTATTGGCATTCCAAAGGGCAGCCCAATAAGGATCAGTTTATCTCGGTTGAGCTGGGCTATCATGGGTCCACCTCTGCGGGGGCCGGTCTGACGGCCTTGCCGGCGTTTCACGAAGGATTTGGCGTCCCGTTCAACTGGCAGCACAAGATCCCTTCGCATAACCTATATCGTAATCCAGTGGGGCAGGATCCGGAGACTGTGATTGCCGCATCGGTTGCGGCGCTAAAGGCCAAGGTCGAGGCGATTGGCCCGGATCGTGTGGCTGCGTTTTATGTTGAACCCATTCAAGGCTCATCCGGTGTTTTGGTGCCACCCAAAGGGTGGATCAAAGCCATGCGTGAGACCTGCGCCGAGCTGGATGTTCTCTTTATCGCAGATGAGGTCATAACGGGTTTCGGCCGCACGGGCCCGATGTTTGCCTGCGAAGACGAAGGCATCGTTCCGGACATGATGACTTCTGCAAAGGGGCTGACATCAGGCTACGCGCCAATGGGGGCCGTTTTCCTGTCTGATCATGTTTATCAAACGATTGCCGAGGGGGCTGGCCCCAAGGTGGTCGGGCATGGATTTACCTATTCCGCGCACCCCGTTAGCGCGGCCGTCGCGCTAGAAGTATTGAAGCTTTACGAAGGCGGATTGTTTGAAAACGGGCGCAAGATGGGCGACCGTTTGCAAGCCGGTCTGGCTGGCCTGTCTGATCATCCCTTGGTGGGGGATGTGCGGGGGCGGGGCATGTTAGCTGCGATTGAATTGGTGACGGACAAAGACAAGAAAACGCCTGTTCCAGCAGAGATCCAAGCAGCAACCCGCCTGTTTGATCGCGCCTGGGACCAGGGGCTGATCATGCGATCTTTTCCGCAGGGTATTTTTGCTTTTGCGCCACCACTATGTTGTACAGCGGATGAAATCGATGCCATTGTTGAACGAACCCAAAAGGTTTTGGACCTGACACTCGACGACCCAGAAATCAGAGCGGCGTTACGCGGATGACACTGCTTTTGAATAGCTTTCCTGCCCGTGCAAAAATCTGGTCCGAGGTTTTCGCCCAAGCGGGCGAACCAATTTTTACAGACCCATCTTTGGTGACCGATGCCAAAGAGGTGACAGTTCTGGCCAGTTGGCAGCCACCCGAGGATTTGACGGTTTATCCAAACCTGAAACTGGTTTTATCGGTTGGGGCAGGGGTCGACCACATGCCGGATCTGTCTCAGCATCTTATGCTGTGTCGATCTTTGGCACCGGGGATCGAAAGGCAGGTGCGGGATTGGGTGACCATGGCCTGTTTGATGGTGCACCGCGATATGCCTGCCTATTTGGACCAGGCCGAAGCGGGCACTTGGAACAGCCTCAACATCACGACCAATGCCTCGAGGCGGATTGGTATCCTTGGGATGGGGCGGATTGGTCGGCTTGCGGCACAGAGCTTGACCAGTTTGGGCTTTCCAGTTGTTGGGTGGTCGCGGTCTGGCGACCCGGTTGATGGGATCGAAGTACACGGTTCTCAAGGGCTGACAACCGTATTGGCCAAGTCAGACATCTTGGTTTGCCTTCTGCCCTTGACCCAAGAAACAAAGGGGATTTTGAACGCCGACACCTTTGCCGCGCTGCCCAAAGGCGCGCATTTGGTTCACGCCGGGCGTGGTGCCCATCTGAACATGGATGATCTAAAGGCAACCTTGGATTTGGGACACCTGCGGTCGGCCATGCTGGATGTCACCAATCCAGAGCCACTTCCGAAAGGCCATTGGGCATGGTCGCATCCGAACCTAATCGTAACCCCCCATATTGCGGCGAAAACCGATGCGTATGAAGGCGCGCGCCATGCCTTGAGCATCGTCCACGCATTGCAGCGGGGCGACGTTCCGCCGGGTTTGGTGAACCCATCCAGCGGATACTGAATGACGCGGCTAAGGAACATGCGCAATCAGATGTTCTGCGCATCTTGGCAACTTGAAAGATTCTGCCGCAGGAGGCCCGGATATCAAACAATATGCGTCAGTTTTCTGGCGGATGATGAAAGCAGGAAGGGCTTTGACATCGGGCTTTGACATCGGGCTTTGACATGCGCCCGGTGAAAGTAGGGGCAAAGCGCTAAGCATATCGCAACGTGCCGCGCCGCTGAGCGGATCAAGGGACAGCAGCCCAAAATAGCTTCTTGCCTGCGCAATTGCGCGGGCCCAACAACCAACAGGGATTGAAGATGACCAATAAAAAACCAACAAATTGGACAGGTCGTGACGATGCGAAGGTCGAAAATGCAATTCGACGCGGTGCATCGCGGCGCGATTTACTAAAAATGCTTGCGGCATCGGGTGTTGCCGTCGGTGCCGGCTCGTCCCTTCTGATGAGTGCAACACGGGCTGTGGCAGAAACACCGGTCTTTGGTGGCCATCTGAAGGCGGCGGGCTGGTCGTCATCCACTGCTGATACGCTTGATCCGGCCAAGGCGTCTTTGTCCACCGATTATGTCCGCTGCTGTGCCATCTACAACCGCCTGACGTTCTTGGATGAATTTGGTCAAGTGCAAATGGAGCTGGCTGATAGCATTGACTCCGCAGATGCCAAAACTTGGACTATTAAGCTGAAGGCCGGCGTGACGTTCCACGATGGCAAACCGTTTACTTCGGCGGATGTTGTGTTCTCGATGAACCGTCACCTTGATCCCGCAGTTGGCTCCAAGGTCAATTCCATTGCGAAGCAGATGTCTGAGATCAAAGCGGTTGATGATTTGACAGTTGAAATCGTGTTGGAAGAATCCAATGCCGATCTGCCAACGATCCTGTCGCTTCACCACTTTATGATTGTCGCGGACGGCACAACCGACTTTGCAAAAGGCAACGGCACCGGGGCCTTTATGATGGAGACCTTTGAGCCGGGCGTGAAATCCATCGCGGTTAAGAATCCGAACTATTTCAAGGATGGTCCCTATCTGGACAGCTTTGAATATTTCGCCATCACCGACAATAACGCCCGCGTAAACGCGGTTCTGTCGGGTGATATTCACATGGGGGCGTCGATCAAAGGCCGTTCGCGTCGAATGTTGGAAGGTCAGGACCATGTTTGGTCGTCTGTCACCAGCTCTGGCAACTATACCAACCTGAATATCCGCCTAGACATGGAGCCTGGTGCCAAAGCTGGCTTTATTGAGGGTCTGAAGCATCTGATCAATCGTGAGGTGATTGAAAAGTCGGTGTTGCGCGGTATGGCGACCATAGGTAACGACCAACCGGTGTCAGCGGCCAACCGCTATCACAACTCTGAGTTGGCCCCCAAAGCCTATGATCCAGAGATGGCAAAGGCGATGTTCGCCAAATCGGGATTGTTGGGCGAAACCGTTCCAATTGTAGCCTCGGATGCAGCAACGGCGTCTGTTGATATGGCAACTGTTGTCCAGCAGGCTGGCTCTGAAATCGGGATGAATTTTGACGTGCAACGTGTGCCATCTGATGGGTATTGGTCCAAATATTGGCTCAAGGCCCCAATCCACTTTGGCAATATCAACCCACGCCCGACGCCTGATATCCTTTTCTCGCTGCTTTACACGTCTGATGCGAAGTGGAATGAAAGCCAATTCAAATCTGAAAAGTTTGATAAGATGCTGGTCGAGGCGCGTGGGGCCCTGAACGAAGATCTCCGCAAAGAAATCTATTGGGACATGCAGGAAATGATCGCAAATGAGGCGGGGACCGTCATTCCGGCCTATTTGGCGAATGTGGATGCCCTGTCTAAGTCTGTGAAAGGCTTGCGGTCAAACCCATTGGGCGGTCAGATGGGCTATGCCTTTGCCGAATACGTTTGGTTGGACGCCTAAATTTCCTTGCCTGACATCTCCCTGCGCGGGTTTTGCCTGCGCAGGGTGTTCGCACTTCCAAGAGCCATACTCGGAGACCCCCCGCGTTGCATAGATCGTTACAAACCTGGTTTCTTGTCGCCCAGCGACTTGGTATCGCCTTGATCACATTGGTTATTGTGTCTTTCGCGGTCTTTTTCGCGACCGAGCTTTTGCCAGGGGATGTTGCCGAGATTTTGTTGGGCCAAGCCGCTACACCCGAAGCTGTGGCCGGACTGCGTGAGGCCATGGGTCTGAACGAACCGGCAATATCACGGTTCATGTCCTGGCTTGGTGGACTGGCGACCGGGGATATGGGCCGGTCTTATGTGAACGACATCGACGTCGCGGATTTGCTGGGGCGCCGGTTGTCCAATTCGCTGCGCCTTGCTGCGGTTGTGACCGTGATTTGTGTTCCGTTTGCTCTGACCTGTGGGATCGCCGCCGCCATGTGGCAGGGCTCAGTGTTGGACCGGCTGGTGTCAATCCTGACGATTTCCGTGATTTCCATTCCCGAGTTCATGGTCGCCACCTTGGCGGTTTTGATATTTGCGGTTTGGCTCGATTGGTTGCCAGCCCTGAGTTATGGCGCGGATGCCAGTGACCTTGGTGCATTGTTGAAAGCCTATGCGATGCCAGTCATCACTTTGACCTGTGTTGTGTCGGCGCAAATGATCCGCATGACACGCGCTGCGGTGATTGAAACGATCAACACCCCCTATGTCGAAATGGCGCTTTTGAAAGGTGCCAGCCGGCGACGAATGGTGTTGCACCACGCCTTGCCAAACGCGCTTGGTCCTATCGCCAATGCGGTCGCGCTATCGCTGTCTTACCTTGTTGGAGGTGTGATCATCGTCGAAACGGTTTTCAATTACCCCGGTGTGGCCAAGCTGATGGTGGATGCAGTTGCAACCCGTGACCTCCCGCTTATTCAATCCTGTGCGATGGTGTTTTGTGTGAGCTATCTGTCCTTGATCACCTTGGCGGATGTGATCGCCACCATATCCAATCCGAGGTTGCGCAAATGATACAAGATACTGATAGATCACCGCGCAGGTTCTCGGTCGTAAATCTCGGATATACGTTCAATACGACTGGGAAAATTGGCCTGACCGTGATCCTGTTTTGGGCAGTCATTGCCGTGATTGCACCTCTGATCACCCCTTATCCTCCGGGGAAAATCGTAGATTGGGATTATTTCGGCCCCATGAGCGAAAGCTACTGGATGGGCACGGATTACCTTGGTCGGGATATTTTTAGCCGTGTTTTGATGGGGGCTAGATATACAGTCGGCATATCGCTGGCAGGCGTCACCTTGGCCTGCACGGGCGGTATTGTTTTTGGAATGGTCGCTGCGGTGATCGGCGGATGGTTTGATACGATCCTTTCACGCCTTTTGGATGCGTTTAACGGCATTCCGTCGCTATTGTTTGGGCTGGTTGTCGTTGCTGCCGTCGGCTCCTCGATCCCGGTTTTGATCTTGACGCTGGCCGCGATTTACCTGCCTGGAAGCTATCGTTTCGCGCGGGCGCTGGCGGTGAATGTGAACACCATGGACTTTGTTACCGTGGCGCGGGCGCGTGGGGAAAAGACCGGCTATCTCATTCGCACAGAAATCCTGCCGAATATTCTAGGGCCGGTTCTGGCTGATCTAGGCCTGCGCTTTGTTTTTATTGTTTTGGTGTTGTCCGGTCTGTCCTTCCTTGGCATCGGGGTTCAGCCACCGAACGCAGATTGGGGCGGATTGGTGCGCGAAAACATCGAAGGCCTTAGCCTTGGCGCGCCTGCAGTGATCTTTCCCTGCATCGCCATCGCCTCTCTGACAATTTCGGTGAATATGTTCATCGACAACCTTCCTCAAAAAATCCGCGACAGGAGCAACTGATGACCAAGCCCCTCGTGTCTGTACGGGACCTCGTGATCGGAGCGGTGACGGATTCCGGTCGCAAGGTCGATATTATTCGCAAGGTTGATTTCGACATTCAGCCGGGCGAGATCGTTGCACTCATTGGCGAAAGCGGGTCCGGGAAAACCACCATTGCGCTGTCGCTGATGGGTCATTGTCGACCGGGCTGTTCGATCAACGGTGGCACCATTCGCTTGGGGGACCAAGATGTCACTCAGATGAGCGAGCCGAAGCGGGCAACGCTGCGCGGCACCGAGGTTTCCTACATCCCGCAATCCGCGGCTGCGGCCTTCAATCCGTCGCAACGGATCATGGATCAGGTGATCGAAATCACAGATATTCATAACCTGATGCCGCGCGCTGAGGCTGAAGTGAAAGCGGTGGACCTATTCCGGGCGCTTGCGTTACCGGACCCTGACACAATTGGGCACCGCTATCCGCACCAAGTCTCTGGCGGGCAATTGCAACGGCTGTCGGCAGCCATGGCCTTGATTGGTGATCCGCAATTGGTGATCTTTGATGAGCCAACCACCGCACTTGATGTGACAACTCAGATTGAAGTGCTACGCGCCTTCCGGTCCGTTATGAAAGCAAGCGGCATGGCGGGGGTTTACGTTAGTCATGACCTTGCCGTAGTCGCGCAAATTGCCGATCGCATTATCGTGTTGAAGGCCGGTCAGGTCCAAGAGATCGGTCAGACGCGGGATATTCTTGAAAATCCGCAACACGCCTATACCAAAGAGTTGCTTTCTGCTTTTGATCCCGTGCCGTTTGCCTCGGTCAAATCTGCCGAGGCCAAGGCCGTTGCCCCCATTCTTGAAGTCACAAATCTTTCGGCGGGTTATGGGCCGATCCGATCAGGAGAAGCAGAGTTTAAGGTTCTCGACAACATCACTTTTAAAATGGAAAAGGGCACCAATCTTGGGGTCATCGGCGAAAGTGGATCAGGGAAATCCACGCTGGCCCGTGCTGTTGCAGGCATTTTGCCGCGCTACAGGGGCGATGTGTTTTCGCAAGGAGAGACGCTTGCACCCGATTTGAACGCCCGGTCCAAAGATCAATTGCGGCGGCTTCAGATTGTCTTTCAATTGGCGGACACGGCCTTGAACCCCTCGCAGCCGATTGACTCGATCCTGTCACGACCGTTGAAATTTTATCACGGGATGACGGGGGCGGCGCGTGAGAAACGTGTGATTGAGCTGTTGGATATGGTGCAATTGCCGGCGGCCATGCGGCACCGGCTTCCGGGAGAGCTTTCTGGAGGGCAAAAACAGCGTGTTAATTTCGCGCGGGCGTTGGCGGCGGAACCGGATTTGATCCTATGCGACGAAATCACATCTGCGCTAGACACGGTTGTAGCGGCCGCGATGCTCGATTTGTTGAAGGATCTGCAAAAAGATCTGGGGTTGAGCTACATGTTTATTAGCCATGATTTGTCGACGGTCGAAGCGATTTGTGACGATGTTCTTGTTATGCTGAAGGGAAACCTTGTCGAGGCTCTGCCAGCTGCTCGGATGAGCGAATGCGCCGAACACCCCTATTCGCGTCTGTTGATTTCATCAGTGCCCAAGCTTGATCCGGATTGGCTGGCGACCCTCGAACATGATCCTGAACTCGCCAAAGCAATGCTGGGCCGTTAACCTTGTTCGCGTAACCGATCCCCAAAAAGGCGCCCAAGTGGAAGATGGGTTTTCACAAAGGGCGTCTTCATCACAACAAAGCTAAAGTATTTATCAATGCCAATATCCTTGTCGATGAGGGCTTCGACAATGTTTTGGTAGTCTGAAATACCGGCCGTCACAAATTTGGCCAGATAGTCGTAGCCGCCTGAAACCAAGTGGCATTCAACGCAGCTATCTATTTTTTCCAGGGTTTCTTGAAAGCGGGAAAAGTCGATTTGGCGATGGTTTTTTAGGGTGAATTCCGTGAAAACCGTGAGCGTCTCGCCGAGTTTGGATACATCAATAAGCGCGGTGTAACCTGAAATATACCCCGCTTTCTGTAGCTTTTTGACGCGCATCAGGCAGGGTGATGGCGATAGATTCACGATTTCAGAAAGCTCAACATTGGTGATGCGGCCATTTTGTTGCAAGGCCGCCAAGATGTTCACATCAATACGGTCGAGTTTGTAGGTATTGGTCATGCAAAATTCCGCGGCAATGGCTGTGCGTTCTTCATAAGATCATATTCTCCACTGGCAAAGTAGCCATTCGCCCGGTTGCTCTTTAACAGAATCTGCTGAATTTTCCCACAATCCAGTAGTTCGCAGTGTTTGTTTCAATGTACGTCCTAAGAAAAGATCTAGGAATATCCGATGACTGCCCCGCTCTTGCATATCAATTACGCATCCGAATGTCCCCAACAAGCGGATACCGTTGTCATTGGCGGTGGGATCGTCGGGGTCTGTACGGGGTACTGGCTGGCGCGGGCTGGGCAAAAGGTGGTGGTGTTGGAGAAAGGGCGTATCGGGGCCGAGCAATCCAGCCGCAACTGGGGCTGGTGCCGTCAACAGAACCGCGATGCCCGCGAATTGCCTTTGTCGCGTATCAGCCTGTCTTTGTGGGAGCAAATGATGCAGGACTGTGGCGATGAAATTGGGTTTCGTCGCTGTGGTCTGCTCTACCTCTCCAAGGATGAGGTCGAAATCGAAGGCTGGGCCAATTGGGGCCGGTTTGCCCGAGGAGAAGGTGTTGATACCCGCATGCTGACCGCAAAAGACGCGGCGGGTCGCGGCGCGGCAACCGGGCAGGCCTGGAAAGGCGGTGTTTGGTCGCCGACAGATGGGATAGCCGATCCGTCGGCGGCTGCGCCAAAGGTTGCGCAGGGCATCGAAAAGCACGGTGGTGTTGTTTTGCAAATGTGCGCGGCGCGTGGATTGGAAACAAGCGCTGGCGCGGTCTCTGGGGTTGTAACTGAAAAAGGCCTGATAAAAACCCCACAGGTGATCCTTGCCGGTGGGGCATGGGCGGGGAGCTTTTTGCATCAGATTGGGGTGTTCTTTCCGCAATCTTCGGTACGCAGTTCTATATTGTCGGTGGCGCCCGGTGCGCTTGGCCTGCCGGACGCCGTGCATACCAAAGACGTTTCGATCACCAGACGCGGTGATGGCGGATATACTTTGGCCATTTCTGGGTTGGCAAAGGTTGACCCAACGCCGCGCATGCTGCGTGGTGCTCAGCATTTTCTGCCGATGTTTCTGCGGCGCTGGAGATCGCTGGCCCCCGGTGGGGCGCAGGCATGGCGCGCAGGTTTTGACAGGATGCGAAAATGGCAACTGGACCAACCAACACCGATGGAACACATGCGCATTTTGGATCCGCAGCCGGATGCGCGCACGATTGCCAAAACTCTCGAACGCGGGCGTCAGCTTTTTCCGGCATTGCGGCAGGTGCCCATGCAGGCGTCCTGGGGCGGTTTTATCGACAGCACCCCAGATGGGGTTCCGGTCATTGACAGCGACATTGGTGTTCCAGGCCTGGCCTTGGCCGCTGGATTGTCCGGGCACGGATTTGGAATTGGCCCCGGTGTTGGCCACCTGATGGCGGATATGGTGTTGGGGCGCGCGCCGATCACTGAGACTTCGCAATATAAACTGTCTCGTTTCTCGGGCCGCCAATGGGGCAAGGTTTCCGATTTCTGACGTCATGCGCCGAACCTTGCGATATCAAAGGGCGCAAGGGGGGTGCTACAGCTTCCGACTGTGATCAATTCGGCCATCGCGTCTCCGACAGCAGGCCCAAGCTGAAATCCGTGTCCGCAAAACCCAAAGGCGTGAAATAGCCGGTCTGTCGTATGTGACGGGCCCATCACCGGCAACATGTCGTCGACATAGCCTTCGACCCCAGACCATTGCCGAATGACCGTGGCATCCCGGAGCGCAGGCACCAGCTTGACCAGGTCTTTCAATTGGGTGGGCAAGCTGTGGGGGGCGACCTTGGCAAACCCATCTTCCCCTACACCCGTTCGGGCAACGGCCCCGCCAAAAACGACATTTCCACGTTCGACTTGGCGCAGATACGCACCGTGCTGTGTCGACCAGACCCCCACCACAGGACCTATCCGATGGGGCAGGGGCTCGGTGACGCCCATCTGCGGCCCGGCCAAAGTGATTGGCACCTCTTCGCCAAAGTGACGGGCAATGTCAGGCCCCCATGCTCCTGCACAATTCAAAAGCGTATCGGCGTAAAATGTACCGGATGTGGTCACCACTTTGAAACCGTTGGCTGTGTGGCGAATGTCAGAAACAAGTGTCTGTTCAAGAACCTGCGCCCCCGCGCGCGCGGCAGCGGCGGCAAACGCAGGCGCGACAAGGCGCGGATTGGCAGAGCCATCCTCCGGGGAGAAGGAGGCCGCGATCGCATCTGGCCCCAATCCCGGAAACCGTCGCCGAATGTCTTTTGGCTCAAGTACCTCCAACGACAGGCCCCAGTCGACGGCGCTTGTGCGAAACTGCTGCATCATTTCAATGCCATCTTGTTCAAAGATCAGCCGCAAGTGTCCCGTTGGGCGAAATTCGACGTCGAGACCCAGCCAGGTTTCTAGTTTTGACCAAAGCGCCAGCGAACGATTGGCGAGGGGCATTTGCGGCAGATACCGTCCGGATCGTCGAATATTTCCAAAGGAGGCGACGGTGGCGCCCGCGCCAACACGGCCGCGGTCAATCAAAGTGACGCGGACCCCTCTTTGGGTCAGAAAATATGCTGAGGCGGTTCCCATTAGGCCGCCACCTAAGATGATCACATGCACGGACTTGTTCCCCCTGTCCCTATCAAAGAGCGCGCCGCAGCTTGCGTCAAAGACGGCTTTCTGTGATACCCATAAGGATAACCTATGGAGTCACGATGCGCGCCCGTCAGTTGGAAGTTTTTACCGCAGTCATGCGGATCGGCACCGTCACTGGTGCGGCACGTATGCTCAATATTTCGCAGCCGGCGCTAAGTCAGGTGTTACGTCACACCGAGGATGAACTGGGTTTCTTGCTGTTCAATCGGGAAAAAGGACGGCTATACCCAACGCCTGAGGCCGTGGAACTTTATCCTGATGCTGAACGCTTGTTTGCGGGTTTGGAAGGGTTGCGCCGAAAGTCGACTGACTTGCGCAAGGGGCGATCCGGTCTGGTGCGGATCGCGGCCTCGGCTCCGCCATCCATGTCGGTTTTACCGAATGCATTAAAAGCGTTACGGCAAAAACACCCCAACATTCAGTTGCGCGCTCATGTGGCCCCCATCAGTACTTTGGTGGCAATGTTACGGAGTGGGGACGCGACATTGGCCCTGGCTTTGGATGATCAGATGCCGTCAGATATTGGCGCAGAGGTCATTGATACAACAACATTTTGCTGTCTTATGTCCAAAGGTTCGGACCTTGTGAAAGTCCCCGAAGTGACCTTTGACATGTTGACGGAGCGTACGGTAATTT
The DNA here is from genome assembly GCF_058892305.1 of Pelagimonas sp. Taxonomy (NCBI): domain Bacteria; kingdom Pseudomonadati; phylum Pseudomonadota; class Alphaproteobacteria; order Rhodobacterales; family Roseobacteraceae; genus Pelagimonas; species Pelagimonas sp. Next base: position 95,049 of record NZ_JBZXVN010000006.1, on the reverse strand, counting down.
CATATCGGACCCAGACCCGCCCCAGAGATGAATTACAACAGGCGGCCCAGACACAGGGCCTACAATTTGAACCTGATTTGGAAATTGATTCATCAATTTCAGCGGTTGGATTTGTTCAGGCCGGATTGGGAATTGCGCTGGTGGATGCCTTGCTGCCTTGGCGACAATTTCAGGGTGTGGAGGTGCGGCCATTGGCAAAAAGCCCGAAATTACCCTTATCTCTTTTGACATTAAAGGATCGACAGTTGTCACAAGCAGATCAAATAATGTCAGAAGAGCTGCGTGCGGTTTGTGGTTCGGCCGGAATGAAAGGCCTATAAGCATTCCTTATGGATGCCCGTGGTAAGCGTCTTGGACGAGTGTACCTCTTTCTGTTCCCTTTGCGCCAACAAACCGCAAAGGACGCGAAACGATGGATGGGATCTCCCGCTCCGGTGAAGACTGGAAAATTGGTGTCGACATTGGTGGCACCTTCATGGATTTCTGTGCCCTTGAGGTGAATTCCGGGCGTTTGGCAACGCTGAAAGTCTTGACCACACCGGATGACCCCGGTGCTGAACTGACAACGGGGTTGTCGGTTCTGGAAGACCAAGAACAGCTTATCCCCGAAACGGTGACGCGATTTGTGCATGGCACCACTGTTGGCATCAATACCGTGTTACAGCGCAAAGGTGCCAAGCTTGCCATGATCACCAATGCGGGGTTTGAGGACGTATTGGAATTGGCGCGTTTGCGGATGCCAGACATGTATTCGTTGTTTTGTCACCGCGCCAACCCGCTTATTTCACGCGATCGGATTTTCGGCGTCAAAGCCCGTCTGAATGCGCAGGGCAATGAGACCCTGGCTCCAGATGCGCAGTCAGTTGCAAAAGCCATCAAACAGGTGCAGGCGTCGGGGGCAGAGGGCGTCATCGTGTCGTTTTTGCACAGCTGGCGGAACGATGCACATGAGCGTTTGGTCAAGAGCATGATTGCGGAGATGGCACCGAATATCTTTGCGTTCACCTCCTCAGAGGTGTGGCCGGTGATCCGAGAATACGAACGCGGTTGCACTGCAATATTGAACGGATATGTGCATCCTCGTGTTGCAGGCTATCTTGAGGCGCTTGAAATGCGTTTGGCTCGCAAGAACATCCCGGCAAAGGCTTTGCTGACCAAATCAAATGGCGGTGTAATGAGCGCGCGGGACGGGCGTGAAAACTGTGTGTCCATGCTATTATCTGGTACTGCATCGGGTGTGACGGGGGCCGCGTGGTTGGCGCGACAAGCGGGTGAAAACCGAATTCTGACTTTGGATATCGGCGGGACCTCGGCCGACATCGCCCTTATTGTTGATGGCGCGGCCCAATTCGGAACAGGTGAGATGATTGGGGACTTTCCGCTTTATATTCCGTCGGTTTCAGTGAGCTCAATCGCCATTGGGGGGGGATCGATTGCATCGGTTGATGATCACGGTGTGTTACGAGTCGGGCCGACATCGGCCGGTTCGACACCGGGTCCGGCCTGTTATGGGCGCGGAGGGGATGATGCCACGGTCACTGATGCAATGGCCGTGTGTGGTTGGCTTGGGCACAGTGATCTGGCCTATGGCCAGCTCCAGATGGATCAAGACCTCGCGCGAAAAGCGGTTGGTGGCTTGGCCGACAATCTGGGGCGTAGCGTTGAGGAAACCGCGCAGGCAATTTTGAATATCGCGCTGTCGGAAATGTTTGTTGAGGTTGAAAAATTGGCATCGCGCGAAGGTGTCGACCTCAGGGAGTTCACCCTATTGCCCTTTGGAGGCGGTGGCCCGATGCTGGGGGCTTTTCTTGCCAAGGACCTTGGCATGACGCGCAAGATTGCGCCCCGTCGCCCCGGTGTGGTTTCGGCCTTGGGGGGATTGGTCGCGGACCTGCGCGGCGACTTTATCCGCACCGTCTTTGCACCGTTAGAGGATCACCTCGCGGCAAATCTGAAAGATTTATTTGTCGATCTGGTCGAAGAGGGACGCGTGTGGCTGGAAAAGCAGGGCCACAAAGGGTCAGCTGAGGTGCAACTGACGGCTGATATGCGGTATTCAGGGCAGAGTTATGAGATTGAAGTCGCGCTCAAACCAGAGTGGTTGGATGCGGCTCAGGACATTGCCAAAGCGTTTCATCTTACCCACATGCGCCTGTATGATTTTTCGGATTCAGAGGGGGATATCGAAGTTGTAAACCTGCGGCTGGCGATCGTTGGTGCGGGTCCAAACCCTGACATTATGGTGTCCGCCACTGGCCCCGTCAAAGTTGAGCCGCAAAAAATTGTTCCAGTTTTCAATGATATGATATGCGATGTACCCCTGTATGCACGAGAGAGCTTGTCGCCGGGGGCGCAGCTAAAAGGGCCTGCAATTGTGTTCCAAGAAGACACGACGTTGATCCTCCCAAAGGGGTGCGCGGCAGAGGTTGACCAAGCTTTAAACATTGTAGTGCATTTTGAAGGGGGCGCCCATGACTGATAACATGGCTGATAAAATGACACTGCGTGTTTTGGCGAACCACGCGCGCGCCGCTGCCGAGAACATGGCACATACATTGCACCGTACGGCGCATTCTGCCTTTGTGAAAGAAACTCAGGATTTCACAGTCATGCTAATGGATCGGCGGGGCGCGACCTTTGCTGTGCCGATGGAGCTTGGTGCGACGTGGTATCCGGGGCTGACCTATGGGCGGGCCATCGACATGGTGGCGGATTATCGTCCAGGTGATATTGCTTTTACCAACGATCCCTACTCAGGACATGTCGCGACCCATGCGCCTGACACCCACTTGTGGAAGCCGGTGTTTTTCGATGATGAGATCGTTGCCTGGACAGGTGGCCATATTCACAACACTGACATGGGGGGGGCGGTCCCGGCGTCGCTGAGCCGGTCGTTGACAGAGGTGCATCAAGAAGGTTTGCGCTTTCCGCCTATGAAGCTGGTGCGTGAAGGTGTGTTTGATGAAACGCTGATACGGATCATGGAAACCAATGTGCGCAAGCCTGAACTTAATATCGGGGACATAAAGGCACTTGTTGGGGCGCTGAACACCGGTGAACGCAAAGTACAGGCCATGATCCAGCGATTTGGGAAAACGGGATTTGTTAACGGAGTTGCGATGCTGATGGATCAGGCCGAAGCCGAAGCTCGGGCCATTTTGCGTGCCATTCCTGACGGGGAGTACAGTTTTGCAGACTACGCAGACGAAGACAGTGATGCGGGCAATCCTTGCCGTTTGCATCTAAAGCTCACCATTCATGACGATCTGGCCGTTCTGGATTTTTCGGGGTCCGATCCTCAGCTGGGGTCTTCGCTCAATGTCCCGTCGGGTGGTGATCCGCGTCATACGATGCTTTTGGTTGGGGTCTATTATGTTTTGTATACGCTTAACCCCCAGATTTTGCTGAACACCGGCCTGACGCGCGCCTTTACCTGCATCACACCGCAAGGGTCCGTGCTCAACCCAGTTGCGCCAGCGGCGGTTGGGATGCGGTCTTTGACATGCGCGCGCTTGCGGTCGGTGATCTTTGGCGCTTTTGCGCAAGCCATTCCAGAAAAAATGCCGGCAGCGCCAGCAGGCAACAATTGCATTGTAAATGTGATGACCCGCGATGAGGAAAGGCAAAAAACAGTGATTGCAGCCATTAACCCCGTTGTGGGTGGGGGCGGCGGGATGCCCCATCGGGATGGCACCAATGGGTCCGGCGCAGACGCGGCCTATCTGAAAAATACACCGATCGAGATCACGGAAACCGAAGTGCCGGTAGAGGTCCTGAAATACGGTCTTGCAACAGATTCCGGCGGGCCCGGACACTGGCGCGGTGGTCTTGCGACCGAACTTTCATTTCGGATTTCTTCGCCTGACACCCGGGTTACAGCCCGCAACCGGGACCGATCCAAATTTCGCCCCTGGGGCACCTTGGGTGGCGGGGCGGCCGGGTTGGCGCATATGGTTTTGAATCCAAATACAGAGGGTGAAACGGATATTGGAAACCGGGATACGGCTGTTCTACAGCCCGGTGATGTGCTGACGATCCGTTCGGCCGGTGGGGGCGGGCGCGGCGATCCTTACCTGCGTGATCCGAATCGTGTCGCCCGCGATGTCGCTTGTGGGTATGTCTCGACCGAGGCGGCGGAAACCGACTATGGCGTTGTGATGCGCAACGGCGGTGTCGATCAAGACGCCACACGGAGTTTGCGTCAAACCCGCCCCTTGCGCGATACAATGTTCCATTTCGGACAGGAACGGGACGCCTATGAAACCCAATGGACCGATGCAGCCTATGACGCTTTGACCAAAGCTTTGACGCAAGTTCCGGTCCATTGGCGGTTCTTCACAAAAACCGAAGTCTTTGCCCGGATGGACGGCCGAGAGGGTGCGGCGGGTGTTGAGACGGCATTAAAGGAAACCTGTGCAAGGTTCCCGGAACTGGCGGCATTGCTCACTTCAAATAGCCAAAAGTGTGAGACATGAGCGGCCGTTTGCACCGTCTGACGGTCAGCCCGCGGCCATCGGTTGACTTTTTCTTTGATGGGAAGCCGATATCCGGCCTGCAAGGGGATACGATATTGATGGCCGTATTGTCGCAAAGAAGCGCGCTGCGCCGGGCCGAGTTCGGCGCAGGATACCGCGCCGGATTTTGCCTGATGGGAGCCTGCCAGGACTGTTGGGTTTGGCAAGAACACGGGCCTCGATTGCGGGCATGTTCCACTGAAATCCGGGCTGATATGCGGTTGCGCTCCGATGCGCGTGATGGATGGTTGGCATGACGCGCGTTCTTATTGTTGGCGCGGGACCGGCGGGCATTCGCGCCGCTGAGGCTTGTGTCAATGCGGGGGTTCACCCGATGGTTGTTGATGACGCAAAACAGGCGGGAGGACAAATCTACCGGCGGCCCAGTATCGAAACCGCCTTGGGTGCCAAAGACCGGTATGGGACTGAGGCGGCCAAGGCTGTCGCGTTGCACAGCTGTTTTGACCAGATGGTCGCAAAGGGTCAATTGACCCATTTTTCACAAAGTTCAGTCACGTCCCTAGGAGAAAACACAGCGCAAATCCTGACCGATGATGGTATCAAGCTTGTCCAGTTTGACAGGCTCATTTTGGCCACTGGGGCAGGCGATCGGCTGTTGGCGATACCGGGGTGGGAATCGGCGGGGGTGTTTTCGCTCGGCGCGATGCAAATTGCACTCAAGACTCAAGACGCCGCAATGGGCCGCAAGTTGGTTCTAGCTGGAACGGGTCCGCTGCTGACTTTGGTGGCGGTGCAATTGATCAAGGCGGGGGCGGATGTTGCGGCCGTGTTGGATACCGCGCCGTTTCGCCAGCAGTTAAACGGCCTGTGGTCTATGATCTTGGCGCGCCCGATTGTGACGCTGCGGGGGGGATATTTACGATTTGTTCTGGGCCGACGCTATAGCGCGGGGGTCCGTCATATGAGCATCACGACCAATGACGGCGGACCAACACACTTGCATTGGCACGATCACCAAGGCCGAAAGCATGAAACGCCCTGTGACGCCGTGGGTTTGGGCTGGCACCTTGTGGCCGACACGCAGCTCGCAGATCTCGCGGGCGCGCGCTTTGTTTGGTCGCCTGAGTGGCAACAGTGGTTGCCGGAAACTGACGCCGCAGGGCGCGCAGCAGAGGGCGTCTATCTTGCGGGGGACGGGGCGCGCATTTTGGGGGCAGACGCCGCAGAATGTGCCGGACAGATCGCGGCAAGCGCGTGTTTGGCGGACATGTCCATCGCATCCGGCCCCAAGCAAAGGGAGCTGAACCGTTATGCTCGAATGCGCCGGTTCGCTGCAGGTTTGGCGACTGCCTTTCAATTGCCCCAAGGCCTGATGAAACAGCTTCCTGGTGATACGGTGGTGTGCCGCTGCGAAGGTGTGACTGTTGAGAACATCACCACGGCGGCACAGCGCGTTGGCACCGAACTCAATCGCGTTAAGTCCCAGTGCCGCGTCGGGATGGGGCGTTGTCAGGGACGGTATTGTCAGTTTGCGGCCTGTCAAATTCTTGCGGATATTGGTCAAACACCCGCAAGCGAAGTTGGTCGTCTGCGGGCGCAACCTCCAATCCGCCCGATCCCGATTTCGGCAGCGCTTAAAAGTGAAAGCGCGCAAGAGCAGCAGTAAGAAAATTTTGTGCTGCATTTGGCTGGATTTCGGCCCTTTTTGCCGAAGCCCAAGGCGTAGGTTGGTCCGGAATTCAATCAAGATCGGTCCCCATGAAACGTTCCTTTGATCCCAGCACTCTGGCTCTTCCCTCTGGCCACTTTATCGGCAATTCTTATGTTCAGGGCCCCAATGCACTGGCGGTTGTGGCCCCCTCTGATGGTCGTGTCTTGGGCGAGATCGCCAAAGCAGATGCGGAGATCGTCGACCAAGCTGTTGAGACTGCAAAACAGGCGCTGCGGGCCTCGGGATGGGCAAATAGCGCTCCGCGTGATCGTCTGCGCGCGCTACATGCTTGGGCGGATTTGATCGAGGCTGAGGCCGATACTCTCGCCAAGCTTGAGGCTGTGTGTTCCACTCGCCCGGTCGGTCAAGTCGCCGTCGGCGACGTTATAATCACTGCAACACAGATTAGGTTCTTTGCTGAATTCGCCGATAAGGAATGCGGTGACCTTGCACCGACTTCGGCGGGTCAATTGGGCTTTGTTTCGCATGAACCCTATGGGGTTGTGGGGGCTATCACACCTTGGAACTATCCCATTTCGATGGCCGGTTGGAAACTGGCGCCTGCTTTGGCGGCCGGAAACGCTGTTGTTCTGAAACCCTCGGAAATGACGCCGTTTTCGACATTGTACTTGGCTGAGTTGGCGGTAAGGGCCGGCATTCCCAAAGGGTTGATCAATATCGTTTTGGGGGATGGGCAAACAACGGGCAATGCCATCACTGGTCATCCCGATATCGGCAAGATCAGTTTTACCGGTTCCACCCGCGCGGGCGCTGCGATCATGGAGAACATTGCCAAAACTGGTATCAAACCGATGACTCTGGAACTGGGCGGCAAATCCCCCCAGATTGTTTTTGCCGATGCGAACCTTGACGTGGTGGCCGATTGTCTGGCCCGTGGCATCCTACCCAATGCTGGACAAACCTGTGTGGCTGGGACGCGCCTGATTGTGCATCGCGATGTGGCGGATGATCTATTGCAACGGCTGATCCGGGCTTTTGAACAAGAAAAGCCAGCCGCGACTTGGGACGACCCTGCCGGGTTTTCCCCCATCATCTCATCCCAGCAATTGCAGCGCATTGATGGTATTGTTCAGGCCGCCAAATCCGGAGGTGCAGAGGTTTTGTGCGGCGGCACCGCCTTTGATCGTGCAGGGAGTTTCTATCAACCAACCATCATCGCAGGCGTCACAGGTGACAATCCCGCCGTGACCGAAGAAATCTTTGGCCCGGTTGTTACCTTCCAAACGTTTGACGGTGACGAAGAGGCGCTGGATTTGGCCAATCATGCGACATACGGGTTGTGCGCGGGGGTCTACACACGTGATCTGTCGCGCGCGGTGCGTGTCACCGATGCCCTTGAAACTGGCACCGTCTGGGTCAATCGTTATGGCCGCTCGCAAGACCACATTCTGCCAACCGGTGGTTGGAAGTCGAGCGGTGTGGGAAAAGACCTAGGGCGCGATGCCTTTTTGGCCAACCGCCGCAGCAAATCTGTGCTGATTGATCTGTGACCCCAAAAGAAAGCTTTAACCATGAAGTCTTACGAAATCGCTTTAATTCCCGGTGATGGTATTGGCGTGGATGTCACTGAGGCCACAGTTCAGGTTCTGGATGTTGTGGCTCAAAAATTTGGGTTTGTTTTGAACAACACCCAATTCCCCTGGTCCTGCGCATGGTATCTGGAACACGCAAGCATGATGCCAGAGGACGGTATTGAAAGGCTTCGTGCCTTTGACGCGATTTTTTTGGGGGCTGTTGGCTGGCCTGATACTGTGCCGGATTCCGTTTCACTGCATGGATTGCTTTTGCCGATCCGCAAGGCCTTTACACAATACGCCAATATTCGCCCGCACCGATTGTTGCCCGGCGTCAAGGGGCCTCTGGTGGCGGATGCCTTTGATATTCTATGCATTCGCGAAAACACCGAAGGTGAATATTCAGGTGCCGGGGGACGTGTACATCAGGGCACCAACGACGAAGTGGCGGTCGAAACGTCGGTCTTCACGCGCACCGGTGTTGAGCGCATTTTGCGGTTCGGGTTTGACCAAGCCCGTGCCAGACGCGGGCATTTGACCTCGGTCACAAAATCCAATGCGCAAAAGTATTCGATGGTGTTCTGGGATGACGTCACTCGCGAACTGTCGAAAGAGTATCCGGACGTCACTGTTTGTCATATGCACATTGATGCCATGGTGGCCAAAATGGTGATGGCACCACAGGATCTTGATGTGATCGTGGCGTCGAACCTGTTTGGTGACATCCTGACCGATCTTGGGGCGGCAATTCAGGGCGGGCTTGGCTTTGCCGCCTCTGCCAATATCTGCCCGGATCGCTCTGGACCGTCGATGTTTGAGCCCGTGCACGGGTCGGCCCCCGACATCGCTGGGTTGGACATCGCAAATCCCATTGCCGCCATTTGGTCGGCCGCGATGATGTTAGAGCACTTGGGGGAAGTCGAAGCCGCTGGGGCAGTGATGACAGCACTTGAGACGGCCACGGCAAAGGGCATCGGGACCTACCCGGGAAAACACACCACTGCGCAGATCACTGCTGCGATCATCACCGAACTAGGGGAATGACTATGCAATTGAAAGACCCCGGCCTTTTGCGCCATGCGGCCTTTGTCAACGGAGACTGGTTGGAGCGTTCCGATATGCCGGTGGCCAATCCGGCAACTGATGCGATCATCGGCCATGTTCCCGATTGCTCCGCGGCAGAAACCCAGACCGCAATCGTCGCAGCTGAAACCGCTATGGTGGCATGGCGCGCGCGTCCCCATGCAGAACGGGCGGATTTGCTGATGGCTTGGCACGATCTCATGTTGGCCCACAAACAAGATTTGGGACGCATTCTAAGCGCTGAGCAGGGAAAGCCATTGGCCGAGGCGGAGGGAGAGATCGCATATGGGGCCAGCTTTGTTCGTTGGTTTGCCGAAGAAGCGCGCCGCATCAATGGCAAGGTGATCCCGGTCGCAGGGAAGAAGCTGTTTGCTCTGAAGGAACCTGTTGGTGTTGCGGCCATCATCACGCCGTGGAACTTTCCCAATGCCATGATCACCCGCAAGGTTGCGCCTGCATTGGCGGCGGGCTGCACGGTGGTGATCAAACCTTCGGACTTAACACCGTATTCTGCCCTCGCCCTCGGAGCTCTTGCTGAGCGGGCTGGCATTCCGGCCGGGGTCATCAATATCGTAACGGGCTTGCCCACCGAAATTGGTAGGACCCTGACATCAAGCCCGATTGTGCGCAAACTCTCCTTTACGGGATCAACCCGAGTTGGGGCTTTGCTGGCAGAACAATGCGCGCCGACATTGAAGAAATTGAGTTTAGAACTGGGCGGCAACGCACCGTTTGTGGTCTTTGATGATGCGGATATTGACGCGGCCATCGACGGTGCCATGCTGTCTAAATTCCGCAACGGCGGGCAAACCTGCGTCTGTGCCAACCGGATCTTGGTGCAATCCGGTATTTACGAGAGCTTTGTCGAAAAACTGTCGGCACGGGTGGATGCTCTAGCCGTTGGTCCGGGCGATCAATCGGATGTGGATATCGGCCCGATGATAAACGCGGCGGCCTTGTCTAAGATCACGACACATGTCCAAGATGCGGTGTCAAAGGGCGCGACCCGCACAACACAACTTCGTCAGTTGGACCGGCAATTTGCGGATCCTGTTGTGCTTAGGGATGCAACGCCCGAGATGCTCTTGGCATCAGAAGAAACCTTTGGCCCTGTCGCACCGGTTTTTCGCTTTGAGACCGAGGCAGAGGCGCTTGACCTTGCGAATGGGACGCCTTTTGGTCTGGCCGCCTATTTTTACACCCAAGACATGGCTCGGGCTTTTCGGTTTGGAGAGGCGCTTGAATTTGGTCTTGTCGGGTTGAACACGGGGGCCGTGAGCAATGCCGAAGCTCCCTTTGGTGGGGTGAAATCTTCGGGCTTAGGGCGTGAAGGGGCTCAGGACGGCATCGAGGAGTATTTGGAAACCAAAGCGTTCCACTTTGGAGGGATTTAGGGCCTGGACCCATCAATTTCTCTGCCCCAGTGGCATGGAATTGATGGGTTTTCTCCCTAGGTTAAATCACGCGGGCTGGGCCAAAACGACCGTCTCGTTGACCTCTCCAAGGAGCCCTAAGACGATCAGGCCTTGGCGTTAGCCACGCTCAGGTGATGTCAGATTTGGTTCGAACCGTATTTGCTTGGATTGACATGGTTTTTAATCTTAAGGTGACGATGCTGTTTGGCTGTGTCTTTGTCTGGATAAGGTCAGACCTCGCTTATTTTTCTCACAAAAAGCGAATTGAAACATGACCCAACCATCGCCCGCTCAGGCTACGGCACTAGACACAATCGAAGTACGAATGACTGAATTGTCGTCTTGGTGCGCGACACTTTTTGAATTTGGTGAAACGGCGTGGCGGGAATACCGGTCGGCACAATGGTACGTTGATCGTCTGCGCCAAGAGGGGTTCACCGTCGAAGAAGGTTCGGCCGGTATGCCGACGGCCTTTTGTGCCGAGTGGTCGAATGGGGATGGCCCGATCATTGGCCCGATCATTGGCATGTATGCGGAATATGACGCGGTTCCGGGCAACTGTCAGGCCGCTGATACCCGCCGCCGACCTCGCGATGGATTGGGGTTTCAGGCGGGCGGGCACACGGACCCGCATTCAGGTTTGGGCATCAGCACTCTTGGCGGGCTTTTGGCGACCAAGGCCGCTATGGAAAAGCACGGACTCAAAGGCGGGCTGCGATATACCGGCGAGCCTGCGGAAAAGGTGCGCGGTTCCAAACCCATTCATGCTGCCAAAGGGTATTATGACGGTTTGGCCGCGATGCTATCGTTCCACCCGTTCTACATGCTGCCGATGTGCAATACCGTCCGTTGGGACACGCATTGTGGCGCGGCCTATTCGATGGTCTACCGCTTTATCTGTGACGCGCCTGAAAACTGGGGGCTCTCGGATGGGGCCCCGATCCCGCAATCACATTCGGCAGTGCGCGCGCCCGGCGCAAGCGAGGCGTTGATGACGATGTTTCAATCATCCAAAGTGTTCCGCGAAGCGATGTTGCCGCATCAGGGCGGCTGGTCGATTTCCGAAGCGATCCTGACTGCAGGGCAAGCCACCGCCGATAATTTACCGGCGGGTTTGGCGGAAATCCAATACATGATGCGCGTGCCAACGATCGAGATGGCCGAACAGGTGACTGCCGTTCTTGACCGCAATGCAGAGGCGGCTGCGGCTCTGACAGGATGTCGGGTTGAACGTCACTGGGTGTGCAAATCGCGCCCCGGATTGGCCAATCACACAATGGCGCAAGTGGTGTGGGATGCGATGCAACAGGTCGGCGCGCCGCAATGGGGCGCGGACGCCGTGGCCGTCGCACAAGAAATCCAGCGCAACCTTGGTATGGAGCCGATGGATGCCCCGTTTATTGATGCGCTAAGCGAGATGATCGCCCCGCAAGAGGCCGAGGCGATTTTGCGGCGTGACCTTCCGCCAAGCCAGCTGAATTCAACTTCGGATGACTACACCGATATGACATGGCAGTGTCCAACCGCACGATTTTACGTGGCCCGTCCGGCGCTTAAGGCCCCGGAGGGCAAAGCCTATCCGGCATGGGTCATGAATGCGATGGGTGGTATTCCGGCCACGATTGATCCGATGATCAAGACAGCGGCGCAAACATTGGCCATGTCGGCACTGCGCCTTTTGGAGGATCCTGAGGCGTTGAAAGCCGCGCAAGAAGAATTTGACCAACGCACCGGCGGTGGGGTCGGGGGGGCGGATTGGCTGGCACCTTTGTGTGACTACGAGCCGCCAATTCATTTCCGTTGGCCCGAGTATGTGCAAACCCCGCGCGGGCGGGATTGGACAATTCCGGCGTCTATGCCCGATGCTTAGGGTCAGGTCCTTCGGTCAATTTTGGCGATCTAATTGCTGCGATAGTCATCATCGGCGGCGCGCAATTCTTCGGGAGAGGCGCGGTTGTCTTTGTTGACGTCAACGATGCCAAAAGCAAAGCGATAGGCCCCAAAGGTTCGGATGGTTTTTGCGGTGGGTTGCCCGGCCTTGGCCATGGCTTGCACAAAGGTCCGGAACTCCGTCAGAGACAGATACCCATCTTGATTTCGATCCGCGATCACATAGGCATCAATCTCTTGATTTGTTGCCGAAAACACCTGTGCGTGAGAGGCCGCAGGGGCCAGGCAGATAAGTGTGACAAGCGTTGTTTTGATCATTTTCGAACCCATCACTTCGTGGGGAAATCGGTTGGAGTTTGCGCGCCATCTTGGGACCAGCGCAGGAAATAGACATATCCAACCATACCACGTAAATCCAACGGGGCCAGCATGGAGATGGCAAACGCACCATCGGACGACTGCGACCAGAACACCAGAGATTGACGCAAAGGCGCAAGGGTGAGGCAATCGGACTGGCCGATGGGAACAACAAATTCCGGTGGCGTGTCGGGGCGATTGCTCAGCGCTTTGGCGCTATGGTTTTGCGCCGGATTTTCCAAGCACAATCGCACGCCATCACGGGTGGCCCCAACGCCGCGGTCAATGCCGACACTCAAATCAACCTGATCCCCAGCGGCGCTATGAAAGGACAGCATATCGCTGTCTTGGGCCTTGCCTAATCCGGGGGAGACGAGGGCACAAAGCAGCGCTATTGCGACGTGAAGTTTGGGCGCGGGCATGGATGTCTCCTTGATGGGCAACAACTTGGGATGTCGTCTCCCACCAAGGTAGCGGTCCTAAACGCCCCGGCCTATGGGGCCGATCCCCCAATTAAAGCTCGGACGCGGGATCAACCAACCCTTCGCGCAGGGCATAGGCCATCAACTGCGGCACGGAATGCACCTTTAGCTTTTGCATCATGCTGGTGCGATGCTTGTCGACGGTCTTGGCGCTGATCCCCAAAATCTCGGCGATCTCCTTGTTGGCATGCCCCGCCAAAATCATGTTGAGCATTTGCCGTTCGCGGGCGGTCAATTGCACCGCCTCTGGTTCATCTCTGAGAGCTTCGACAAACCGATTGGCAATATGGCGCTGCCCACGCAGAATTCCGGGCAAACGGGTATAGAGTTCTTGATTGTCGTCGCCCTTGGAAAACAGCCCGTCAATGCCACTATCGACCAACGCCTTGATCATCCCCAAAGCCGTGACCCCGGTGAGCACGACAATCTTGGTGTCCGGGCTCCAACGACGCACCTCAACCACCACTTCGACACCGCCGGCCAATGGCATTTGCACATCCAAAAGCAACAGGTCGGGTTTGTGTTGACGGGCCATTGCGATGGCTTCCAAACCGTTCTCGGCCTCACCAACCACCTCAACCCCGGTGGCTTCGATTTGCCCCGGCGTTTCAAGCGCACCGCGCAATCCGCTGCGCACTATTGCATGATCGTCCGCGACGACGGCATAGTATTTCCCACGCTCTTTCATTCACGCCCTTTCATGCTGGCATTCCCTCAAAGGTCTTTTCGAAATGTGCCATGCCCAAAGGTTGATACCCAGAGTTTTGGCCGCATGGCTTGCGATTTTTCTATGGTGCGGGGTGGCGCAGGCACAGTTGGTCGCCCTGCAACCGGGCCACGACGTCGCCGATCTCGAACCGGATCTTAGCTATTGGGCCTCGCTGGCGCCAAAGGTCAGCACCGCAATCACCGCCTTTCGCGAGGGGCACTTCAGGTCAGGGTTTCAAACCACATCCTATAGCGCCCATTATTCGCCCGAAACCTGGGCCGCGGTCGAGATCGTCAACGACGCCCCGGATGATGGCCGTCCGGATGACCGCTTCGTCGTGACCTTGGATGCGCCTTTGGCAAGCGGGGTGCGGCTGTTCTTGGTGCGTGCGGACGGGGTCACCGAAAACCTGACCACCTATTCGATTTTTGAGGCATTTGATCCGGTTGAACATGCGGTCAACCGGTTGCGCTCACCCGAATTCGCCCTTTCCTCTGGAGAACAGGTCACTCTTTTGGCGCATGTGCAAACCGGGCCTTTCCCCGACTTTGGCATGCAAATCCATAGCCCCGATCATCTGGCCGAGGCCTCGTTTCGCTGGGGCGTGTCGCTGACCGGTTTCTACGCCTTTGCCTTGAGCTGTCTGGTGTTCTTTTTCGGATTTCAGGCCGCCATGCGGAACGCCTTGGGCGTGTGGAACTCCGTATTGTTCTTGGTATTTTTGGCGGTGATTGGGTTTGTGGATGGGTTGTTGTTTCGCGTGCTTTATCCTCAAAATCCAGAATATGGCCCAAGCATTGGGTTTGGTTTGTTGTTTGCTTTGTCTGGCGCTGGGTTCATCGTCGCCGGGGTCGGCATGGCCCGCAAAGCCCCGCGAACGGGACGGGTGGTGGCAGGCCTGTCTTTGTTGTCACTGGCGGGGTTTGCCCTTGCGATTGTTGTCCCCGGACCGATGTCGGCGATCTTGTCCTATGGTTTGATCGGGGTGATGTTGGTGGCCAACGTAATGTCGGCCAAGGTCTTTGCCCAAGACGAGATCGCGCCGCCGGTTGGCGTGGTTTGGCTCTCTGGACTGGCTGTTCTCGGGGCCGTTGCCGTGATCGCATTGGTTGTGGGCGGTTTTGGCGGCCGTTGGTTGGATGCGCCCATGGCCATGCGTTTGGTGTTCTCGGCGTTGCTTTTGGCCACGATGACGGTCTTGACCGCCAATGTAATGGCCTTGCGAAAACGACATTTGCAAGCGGTCGAGGCGCGTGTGGAGGCCCTCAAAGCCGAAGCCGAAACAAGCCGGAACCTCCTTGAAACGGAGCGGAATTACACCCGCGCCCGCGAATTAGCGGCGCTTAGGCAACGCCAACTTGCAACCGCATCTCATGACTTGCGCCAACCATTGATGTCGCTGCGTATGACCTTTGATGGCCTCGCCTCGGATATGAAACCCGAGATCAAATCTAGGTTGAACGAGGCCTTTGATTATCTCAACTCACTGGCCACCGGCTATGTCGATGAGAGCGTCGAGGACGCGCCAGACGACGAGACATTCGAGGATGCAAAACCCGAAACCTATGCGCTTTCCGTACCGCTTGGCACAGTTGAACAAATGTTTGAAGGCGAAGCGCGCGCCAAGGGCCTAGGCCTGCGGGTGATCCCGAGCACGGCGCAAACCAACGCCGCGCCCATTGCCTTGATGCGGATTGTCACGAACTTGGTGTCCAACGCGTTGAAATACACCGATCAGGGGGCTGTTTTGGTTGGTGTCCGGCGAGGTGATCCGCTGCGGATTTTGGTCGTAGATAGCGGTCCGGGTATGAACAACGAGGACATCGCAAAGTTTCGCCAAGCCTATGCCAAGGGCGACACATCCCAAGGTCATGGTTTGGGCCTGTCGGTGTGCTTTGCCCTTGCCGAAGAAAATGACATGACCCTAACCGTCACATCCACGCCGGGCAAAGGCACTTGTTTTTCCCTTGCCCTGCCAAAAACCGGGTAACGGATCCTAGGGGCATCGCCCATCCGTCAGGCGTTTGTCGCCGCGACCGCAGATTGTCAAAACACCCAACCCCGTGACCCTCCAAAGATCACCTTGTTTTTCCATCAGAACCCGAAAAACCTCTCCTGCAACGGAATCATCGGCCCATCCCGCCGAAATGACATTGGCGGCAAGGCTGCCTCCCTCCTGCTCTATTTTGATGTCGATATAGGGATGCCCTTCTTCGACGCTCGGAAAATCCAGATCCAGATGTGTGGCGATTGTTTTGGGGTCTTCCAACGTGATCTGCGGCGTCTCCAATGGGCGAAACACACCTAAATCATGTGATAACCCAATCTCTTGGTGAAGGTCCTTGGGCGGCATTATGATCGGCCAAATCCACAACCTGTCCTGACCTTGGATGTCGACATAGGCGTCGAGCAATTCAGGACCGGAACCGTTAACTTGGTAGCTGGTGGAAAAGTGCCCGTCCGCGACACCCGGTGCGATGCGTTCGCGGGTTGAAATCGTGCGAACATCAGACCGGATGTCAGGCGACGAAATGATCGGTGTCACGCCAATACGCCCGGTTTGCATCTGATAAGGGGCCCCGCCGGTGTCTGGGTCGGCCTCAAGTGATGTGCCAAACAAAGGAAAGAAAAGCGGTGTCAATCCGGTCTCGGTTTCCAAAATCATCACATAAAGCATATCGGCAATAGTGGTCCGGCAGGGGACTTGGTACAGCGTTCCTGACCCAAAAGGCTGACTTTCGATGTCCTCCGATAAGGAACATTCTTGGGGGGCGATGGCATCGCGCAAAGACATCAACGTGTCGGTGTCGGCGCTATGGGCCAAATTTGGCAACAGGCCGACAAAGGCGATGAGGGACAATGGGGAGAGTTTCATGCAAAGGCTCCGTCAAATTGAAGAATAGAAAATGCGCCCCCTCAGCCTAGAGGGGGACGCGCCATTAGTTCCAGATTTTTGTCAAAGCGTAGGTGAGCGCTCCGCCGCCGCCAACACTGCCAATGCCAATCCCAAGGGTGAACCCCGCGAAATCAAAGGGTTTTGCGGTAAACCACATGTTTATCCCAACCCCTGATCCGGCATCAAATTCGGCAATCGACCCAAAGGCGTGGCCGTCAATTCGGTTGTTACTGGCGCGAAAGAATGAGAACACCAGATCATTGCCGCCACCAAAGTGATAGCCACCAGAGAGCGACGTCGTCGTATAAAGCCGGGGCGTTTTGTCAAAATCGAGATCCATGGAAAACCCGGTCTCATGGGCCCCACCGGCGAAAAACGCGCCGCTGCTTTCGATCCCGACGGTCATGGTTTTGAACCCCATGCGCTCCAAAGCCTCGAAACTGGATCGCAACTCTTGGTTGTTGCGCAATAGGCGCCGCAAGGTGTTGCCGTCCTGATCCTTGATGGCTTTGACAAGGGCCTTGGCCTCACGACCGCTTGGCAAAGCGGCCGAGATTTGGCGGGCAATTGTGGCAATTTCGGCCCCGTGTTTTTTACTGGCGGCGCGAACTTTCTCCTTTTTCTTGCCCGAGAACACGCCGCTCACCGTATCGCCGATGCCGCCGATCACCGTGCTGCTTGTTGGCACGCATTTGCCCTTTTTGATGGACAAGCCCGGTTTGCAGGCCTTGCCCTTGGAGATGATCTTGCAGGCCTTTTGCCCTTGTGCCCCGCAGGGTTTGCAAATGCCGCCGATCTCTCGGAGCCACCTGCGGCATTCCGGGCCGGGTTTGTGCCATGCACAGGCGCTTTGACCTTTGCCACCGCAGCTTTTGGCGATGGCTTGCGTTGGAGGGGTCATGGTCGCAGAGGCCAAACCAAGGGCCAGCACCATCAAGACGCGTTTGATTACAGGTTTCATCGGTTTGTCCTTTGCGAAATGGGGGTGGTCGTTGGGTTTAGTCCGTCAAATCAACGCTAAAGGTGCGGTTGCGTTTGCATTCTTGAAAGGTCGACGAGGCGCGTTTGATGCCGCTCCATTTGTTGAAATGCTTGTTGTTGGTGCGGGTGCGATACAGGATCGTCACCTGGGTCTGACGCTCGTTGGCGTGTTCAAAATTGCGGGTGTCGGAGAACGATTGACCGTTGGGAATGTCGACGTTGCGGATCGGTTCCGATTTCTTGCCGTATCCCGAAATCATAAAGTTCATGTCGATCACTTTGATCAGCCCGCCGGTCTCGTTGTGGGCGATGACATAGACGTCTTTACAGTTGCCCCGGGCGTGGCTTGGGGTGGCAACGGCTCCGGCAAGAGCGATGATGGCGGTGGCGAAAGCTGTCTTAACAAACATGGTCTTAATCCCTTTGTAGATGATGCCGGAACGCCCGGCGCTTGAGGTTTCTGTCTGTCGGGGAGCGCTGTGTTTTGCCTCTCGACATCCTCATCATGCCGAACGCGGACGGGTTGCGGGATCGGGGAAACACCCCAATTGTGCCGGGGAAAACTGGGGGAAATCCCCCAGTGCCATGCGTGGGCTCTTCAGGCTTAGTGAAGACAGAACCGCGCCCTATCGGGGCGGCCAAATTACAACCCGCCTTATTAAAAAGGAGAGCGCCATGCGCCGTTTCCAAACAAGCTTTTCCGCCCTTTTGATGATCACCACCTGCCTATCGGGGTTTGCCTCCGCGCAAACCGCCCCCGAAATCACCCAGATTGAGTTGGGTCAGGCCGGGATTGCGCGCTACACCATGAGCGCAGAGGCAAACGGCAACCTCATCAGCTTCACAGTGCCCGAAGCCGCCTCAAGCGATGTGTTGGCGTCACTTGTGGTGCGCGATCCGGCCGGGGGCGTGGTTGATTTGCAAACCGACACACCGGGGTCTGCGGCGGCGGCCTTGCGCGAAACAGCCTTTGCTCGCGGCATTCCACATGACACAGAGCAGCTGTTGTTTGCGCTCAAAGGTGAAACCGTTTCACTCTCTAGCGCGACGTCCAAACTCACCGGTCAGGTCATGGGCCTTCGCCATTTTACCGCCGTTGAGGGTGGCGAACTTGTTGATCGTGCCGCCGTGATCCTTTTGTCGGGCACGGGTGTGAGCGAATTCATCCTTACGCCCGGTGTCACTGTTGGCTTTTCCGAAAAGATTGCCGCGCGTCTGGCCAAGGCGCTGGATGCCGGACAGGTGAGCCAAGCCACCCGCCAATTTGACCTCACTCTTGAGGCCGACAGCCAACGCGCCATTAACTTGTCCTATGTGACCGAAGCCGCCGCCTGGAAAAACTCTTGGCGCTTATTGTTGGATGAGGGGCGTTTGCAGGGCTGGGCGACTTTCGAAAACGTATCTGGTGCGGATTGGGACAAGGTCGATCTGACCTTAACCACCGGATCCCCCGTGGCCTTTCAGCGTGACCTAATTGACCCGCATTTCGTCAGCCGCAGCAAAGATGACACCGCCAAACCCGAGGCGATCCGAGTCAAAGCCAGCCCGGCTGGGATGGGGCTTTTGTCAATGAACTCAGCTAGATCAGCGTCGCCAAGCGCCCCGCGACCGGCCCCGGCATCAGGGAGAGCCTCAGCCGGTGATGCATTGGATAGCAGCGGCATCCTGCGCTATGCTTTACCCGATGCGGTAGACCTCAAGGACGGGCGCACCGCCAACCTGATGTATCTTGATCTGGCGATCGAACCAAAAATCCGAGGTCTTTATCGTCCGGCGGAACGGCGCGGCACTATTTTGATGGCGGCGTCCATCACCTCGGATCAGGCATTGGCCTCGGGGCTTGTCTCGGTTCAGGATGAAAACGGATTTGTCGGGGATGCGCCGTTTTTGGGAATGCAGGCCGGGCAATCGACCCTGCTGCCCTTTGCCGCCGTCACCGGGAGCGACATTCGCACACTAGAGGATCGCGGCATTCGTTTGACAACGGTGGTCTATCAAGACGGTCGTTTGACACTGGATTTTGAAGACACCCGCACAACCACCTATTCGGGAACATTGCCCGAGATGGCGGATGTATTCACCGTTGAGCACCCGGTTGGCTTTGGCAAGTTGGACAGCACAAACGGGTCATCGGAACAGATCAATGGCGTGTATCGCATCACCGCCCCGGTCAAGGATAGCGTAGGTGAAATTTCACTGGTTGAACGCAAAACCTACCAAAAACGGGTCCGCATAGGGGCCAGTGATTTCGCAACCGTACTTGCCGATATTGAAAGCGGTCAGGTCGATTTGAGCGCGGCCCACAAGGCAGCGTTTGAACAGGCCAGCGACTTGAAGGTGAAGTTCGAAGAGGTGCGCGAGGCGCATTCCGCCGCCAATACGCGCTACAAGGAGTTGGGCGAGGAGCAAAAGCGCCTGTTAGAGAACCTTGAAAGTGTGAAACAGGATGCGTTGCGCAATCGCTATCTTGAGGCGCTGGATAAAACCGAAACCGAAATCGCCAAGAGCTTTGATGAACGCGATAGGCTCAAGGCAGAGCTTCGTGGGTTTGAAGCATCCCTACGGGCAGTTTTCGCCGATATGTAAAGCGTTTCAGAGTACGAATTGACCTAAAGAAGGCCCCTTTGGGGCCTTTTACAGTGTGGAGAGGACTACGGCGACAATGGTTTTGCGACGTCTTTTCCGACCGGTTTCGAAGACGTTATTTGGCAAGCAAACCGGGAGATGGTCAGCATCTGCGCTTGCATAATTCAGACTAAAAAAGTCAGACTTGATTTATCCGACTGAATCAGTCAGAAAGGCGGCGCTCTTAAGTGACTTTGTCAAAGGTGCGTCATGGAAAAGACCAACACACCGCTTTGTTGCTATGATTTGCGTCGTGATTTTGACTTGCTGCAAAGCGTGAGTTGCTGCGATGCGGACCCGATTGAATGGATTTTGGATAACCTGTCGAATATGTCTGATGATCCCAAAGATGAAGACCAAGCACCCAGATCAGGCTACATGCCGGTTGCGCAAAACCCGCTATATGATGCGCTGCATCTGACCGAAGGTGGCAATCAGGCGACAATTGCCTTGGATGACAAACACTACACGCTGCGGATCACCAAATCCGGCAAGCTCATTCTAACCAAGTGACGCCATGATTATTTGTTCCTGCCAAAACATCAGCTGTCGAGACATTCACGCCGCAATTGATTGGATGCGCGCCTCGGATTCAGTGACTTTGATAACGCCGGGCAAGGTCTATCATGCGCTTGGGAAAAAGGCGGATTGCGGCGGTTGCGTGCCTCTTTTTCTCGATACGATGCGCGCCAATCCGAACTTGAAAATCGCAAGTTCCGACGTCCCGGCAGAGCTTTGTGGATTACGGGCCCTCGCCAAGCAAACCGCGTGACCGCATCTTTGCCGTTCTAAATAGGTGCAACGCATCGGCTTTGAGGTGACACCGAAAATGTTGCCGGAACACTGATCTGAATAGAGGGGTATTTCCTATAGCTGTAGGGGAAATGTCACATATCTTACTGTTTTTGTAAGGAAGTGCTTTTCCGCATGTTCCTGCGGCAAGGATGTTGGTATTATTGCCATCAATGACCCCAGCGTTCCGCCAGGTGCTCCTCACTCTGCATCTAGGAAAGCTCATGCCACACTCCCTAACACTGAACCGAGCCACATCTGTCTTAGCCCTGATCGCTGCGATGGCGGTCCTGTCAGCTCCAGTCAAAGCCCAAGACCAAGACACCCCCTTGGATTTGGGGACAATTGTTGTGGTCGGGACAGGGCTTCCGACAGAGATTCGGGACAACCCCGCGTCGGTAACGGCCATTGACCAGGTGGACATAAAACGTGTTCCGCGTAGTTCTGTCGCGCGCATTCTCGATCAAGTTCCCGGTGTTCGGGTGACCCAAAGCGGCATTGAGCGGATCACCATTCGTGGCGAAAGCTCGCAACGGGTGGCGATCATGATTGATGGGCAACCGCTCACCGATCACACCGGATATGGGACACCGATCCTCGTGTCTCCTTCGAATATTGAACGGATCGAGGTGGTGCGCGGATCATCCTCGGTGATCTCGGGCAACAATGCCATTGGCGGTGTGGTCAACATCATCACCAAACGGGGCGGCGAAAAACCGTTTCAGGGAACCGTTGACCTTGGGTATTTCTCCGCAACCGATGGCAAGCAAGGCGCGCTTTCCTTTGGGGGATCATCGGGGAAAGTCGACTACCGCTTGTCGTGGGACAAAGCCGAACATGGTGACGTGGAAACGCCGGACGGACCGCTGGAAAACTCATATACGAACACACAAGATATCGCCGCTTTCTTGGGATTTCGACAGGACAACCACTATTTCGGTGTTCGCGCGCAGGACCACGATCTTGCTGCCGGCGTTTGGAGCGGCGACCCGGATTTCTTTATCGACCTGCCCAAACGGGATTTGCGCAAATACAGCGCCTTTTACGAAGGTGTGGATCTCACTCCCTGGCTTCGGTCACTGAAAATAGACGCCTATAAACAAGAGATCGACCGCGCATTTATCAACGATTTGGATGTCGCCATGGGGCCGGGCATGACGATGAATATCTTATCGACATCGGACGATTTGCAGGAAACATGGGGGTTAAACGGTCAGGCCGAACTTCAACTTTTTGCGGGGCACCGGATGGTGTTGGGGTTTAGCTATGAGGATGATGGGCTCGTCTCGGACAAATATACCAGAACAACCTCGCCTTTTGCGCCATTTCCGTCGGTGACAACGCGGAAATCAGATGCAAGCATTCGAACACTTTCCCTTTATGGTCAGCACGAAGCGGTGTTGAACGACGCTTTGACGGCGACGATCGGCGCTCGTTATTATCGTGTTGAGAGTGACCTGCATAGCGATGTTGTCAACGGGACCGCGCGGGGCAAAGATAGCAATAGCGACAGCCGTTGGCTTGGGGCGTTGGGGCTTGTCTACAAACCGTCCGAGGACGTCGCGCTGCGGGCAAATGTCAGTCAGGGCTACAAATATCCAACCCTGGCACAGCTATACCTTGAAACCACTGCCGGCGGCAGCGGTGTCACGCTTGGCAATCCTGATCTCGATCCGGAATCATCGACAACCTATGAAATTGGCGCTCGAATAGATCACGAGGCCCTGACCTTTGATGGCACGGTGTTCTATTCCGACGCGCAGGATTACATCACCACCGAAGCCATAGGAACGTCGGGCAATAGCACCTATGTGAACATTAATCAGGCCAAAACCTGGGGTGTCGAAATCAGTGCGGAGTACCGTTCACCCCTTTGGAACCTGCGCCCCTACCTTGAGGCGGAATACCTGCAACGCGAGTTCACTTTTGCCAATGGCTACAAGACTACAGACAGTGGAACGCCAGAGTTCGCGGGCAAGATAGGGCTGCGTCGGGATTGGTCCTTGGGCGGTGTTATCGGCGAATGGGATTTGAATATCGCGGGTGAAGGCCAGGCCAAACAACGGGGATCTGATGGGGCCGTTTCGGACAAGGCGGATGCCTATCATACGGTCAACTTTGGACTGACCGCAGACATCACTGACCAGTTTTCTCTGTCTGTTGTTGCGAATAATTTGCTGAATGAAAACTATCAGCCGATCAAACAATATCAGGGGTCCGAGAGAAACATTGCCGTGATGCTCAGCGCAAATTTCTAGGGGTGGGACCCTAAGCCGATCCCGGGCGTTACCTGTCGTGGGGGCTAACAAAAAAACACCTGCCCAAATTGGGCAGGCGCTTCAGACGATAAAAGGAGTTGTTTCACTCGGCTTCGTCATAGGGCGTTGCGTTGAGCTGCATATAGTTGGCTTCACCAAGTTTGTGATACAACTCAAGCTGTGTTTCGAGGAAATCAATGTGCCCCTCTTCATCGGCGAGTAGCTCTTCGAAGAGCTTCATGGACACATAGTCCTTGGCCTCAAAGCAGGTGTCGCGCGCCGAACGGTATAGCGCAGCAGCGCTTTGTTCGCCCGCTAGGTCCGCTTCGAGCGTTTCAAGAACGTTTTGGCCGATACGAAGCGGGTCAAGCTTTTGGAGGTTTGGATGGCCGCCTAGGAAAATGATCCGCTCGATCAATTTATCTGCGTGCTCCATCTCTTCGATGCTTTCTTCGCGGCTTTTCTTGGCCATTTTGCCAACGCCCCAATCGTCCTGAAGACGATAGTGCAGCCAATACTGGCTGACTGCTGTGAGCTCGTGGCGGAGTGCATCGTTAAGCGCTTCGATTACCTTGGGATCGCCTTTCATCGGCATGTCCTTTCTGGGGGCAGGGGGCTACAATTTTTAGGAAGTTGGCTTGTGAATAACACTGGCTGCACGCAACCTGCACGGTTTCTGACCGCGGTTCAACACAGGGAAACGGTCAGGAATGAAGGGGCAAGTCGGATGATTGGGTGCGGGATAGATTGCATGAGTACCAAACGGCCCAGAGCGCTAGATCATTTTGCCATTCAGGGTTCATAGATTGTTTTGTTTGTGATCCAAGCTGATCGCTGGCTGGAGGGACAGCATGAGCAGCTGACTGATCGCATCTCAGCGAAGCTGGAACCGCATTTGCCCGGCAAATCGACAGATCCAGGCCGCACTGGTCGCGACAATCGCTAAGTCATGGAAGCTATCCTCTGGCGCGCGCGGACCGGTCGCAATGGCGAGCCTGGCCGGACCATTTCGACAAATGGAACTCAGCCTACATCCGCGTCACCCACTGGTGCCGTCACTTGGTATTTCGGCGCGTTTTCAATGCGATAACGGAAGAAGCCGACGTCGAACACCTCCCCGTCGACAGCGCGATTGTCCGGGCAGACCAGTACAATGCCGGCGCGCAAAAAGGGGGCGCTGACGCTCAAACATTGGGGCGATCCAGAGCCTTACAAAGACCGCAACGCTGTGGTGGGTATCAAACACTTCCGAAGAATCACGCCCCGGAACGACACCTTGACGCGAAACTATCAGAGCTTCGTAAACCTTGGCTGTACACTCAAAGGGTGTCGTTCAATGTCAACAGGACCTAGCAACGCTACAAGACCGGTACCAAACCGCGACGTGGTTTCGTCCACCTGAAAGGGTAGCCACCCCGTCATGGCGGACCATGGACGGAGGATCGCAAATCATACCTCTCAAATGGATCACATCTGACCCTAAATCGCAGATAGACCCGCATTTGTGTTCAGGAGAAACTGGGAGAATATTGGACTGCTGGCTGCGCCGATGCCTCGGGCATTGCGGCCGACATTCCCGGCCTCAATCCGAGGTTCAATCAAGCCTCTTTTGTCTTGATTGACTAAATAGCGTTGGGTTCTCTCGACGAGTTCGGTGCGCACATCGGGGGGGAAAGCTCCGTCGATCAGAACGGCTTCGAAGTCAATCACCGAGCAAATCGACAGTGATGCCTTGGCCAATTCCTGCGCTGTTTGGCCGATCCATGGCTCAACATGTCGGGACAAACCGCTCCAATCCTGAGGCTGTTGCCAGAGAATAGCAGGATCAATGCCGCTTTCGGTCAGACGCGCTTCCAACAGATGGATGGACGCGACATCAATCAATTGCTGTGCCTCCCCAAGCGGTCCGGTGCTCCGCATCGATCCCAAAGCGCCTGCGTTTCCTTGGTTGCCTTCAAACACCGTTCCATTCAGGACCACGCCGCCGCCGACAAAGGAGCCAATGAAAAAATAGGCGTAGTCACGGTACTCATGTCCTAGACCATACAGATGTTCGGCATGGCACGCAGCCGTCGCATCATTGACCACAAAAACAGGAAGGTCGCTGAACGCCGCAACTTCGGCGGCGAAATCGACATCCTTCCAGGACCGGAACTTATCAGCAGAGAGCCCGACAAGGTCATGCCATTTCCAAAGCTCAAAGGGCGTGCCAATTCCGATCCCACACACGCGGTTGCGCAGGTGAGCGGGAATGCCTCCGAGAAGCGTTGTCAGCCCCTCTTTTAGGAAGCCAAAAACAGCGTCGGGCATCGGATAATCATAGGTTCGGTGAATCTGGCTGCGCACACGGCCTGAGAAGTCGAGGAGCAACAAATCCGCACTTCGTCGCCCGATTTTTAATCCGACCGAAAGAACACCGTCCGGTTCCAGTTCAATCGGAATCGAGGGCTTTCCTACTTTGCCACGAACAGGGGCCCCACGCCGTATCAGGCCATCTTCTTCTAGGATTCGCAGGATGGTTGACACTGTGGGTTTGGATAGTCCGGTACGCCGCGCCAAGTCGGCAGCAGGGACGGCACGATGGCGTTGAAGAATGGATAGGATCAAGCGCTCGTTGTGGTCGCGAATACCACGTTGGTTCACGCCGGCGCTTTGCCCTCTGATGATGTCTCCGTCCATAGTGCGGACCATAGTTGCCTCCCGAATGAATTAAAAGATAAACTCAAAAACATTAGTTAGTAAAGTTAACTTACTTATTGACAGGCGCATAGGAATCAGGCCTTTTAGGAGCAGACCTGCTAATTTGACCGTTGCAGGCCTGGACAGGGGAGGAGCTCTGTTCAGAACATGAAAAGTTTCTTGTGGGAGGAAAACATGAAAACCCTAATGACCACTTCGGCCTTGGCAATGACCGTTTTTGCGGGTGCTGCTTATGCAGAAACCAATGCTTGCCTAATCACCAAGACTGACACCAACCCCTTCTTCGTCAAGATGAAGGAAGGCGCGTCTGCCGCTGCCGAAGCCAACGGAATCAATCTGTCGACTTTTGCAGGCAAGTATGACGGCGACGTCGAAACCCAAGTGGCCGCTGTGGAAACCTGTATTGCATCTGGCGCAAAGGGTATCCTGATCACCCCAACAGATAGTCGCGCGCTGGTTCCGGTGATCACACAGGCCCGTGAGGCAGGCGCATTGGTGATTGCCCTCGATACTGCATTTGAACCCATTGACGCCGCTGATGCGACTTTCGCGACCGATAACTTTAAAGCGGGTGTTTTGATCGGCGAGTGGGCCAAGGCGAAGATGGGCGATGATGCCGCCAATGCCAAGATTGCCTTGCTGGATTTGAACGCTTCGGAAATCTCGGTGGACTATCAGCGTGACAATGGCTTCTTGCAAGGCTTTGGAATCGACATCAAAGATCCGACCGACATTGGTGACGAAGATGATCCGCGTATCGTTGGCAACGATGTGACCAATGGTTCACCTGATGGCGGGCGTACCGCGATGGAAAACCTGCTGCAAATCGACCCCGACATCAATCTTGTTTACACCATTAACGAACCTGCCGCTGCTGGTGCCTATGAGGCGCTGAAATCTTTCGGCAAAGAGGACGGTGTCCTGATCGTGTCTGTTGACGGTGGCTGCCCTGGCGTGAACGACATTGCTGGCGGTGTGATCGGCGCGACCTCAATGCAATTCCCTTTGCTGATGGCCTCCAAAGGTATTGAAGCGATCAAGGTCTTTGCTGACACCGGCGAAAAACCACAAAACAGCGAAGGGTTGGATTTCTTCAACACCGGCGTTGAGTTGATCACCGATGAGCCGGTGGATGGTGTTCCTTCCATCTCTTCGGCCGAAGGTCTGAAGAAGTGCTGGGGTTAATTCTCAATTGATCTTTATGGCAGGGCGCTTCGGTGCCCTGCCATCCCGCTTCAACCAATCAATTTTTTGACGGAATCTGACGCCGCAGATACGCTTGCGGCAAGGGAGAGAGTCATGTCTGAATCGACAATACCGGCCAAAAAAGGCCAAGAGTTCGAACAGACCTTGAATCAAAGTGATACCAAGGTCGCCTCATTCGAAGTCAAACATCACACGGTGCTGAAACGTATTCAGCATGTGCTTCATAACAACCCGACGCTTGTCCCGGTGATTGTCTTGGTCCTAAGCCTTGTTGCATTCGGGGTGATTGCGGGTGGAAAATTCTTCTCGGCCTTCAATCTTAGTCTGATCCTGCAACAGGTGTCGATCATTGGGATTTTGGCCGCGGCCCAATCGCTCATCATTCTGACCGCAGGGATCGACCTTTCGGTTGCCGCAATTATGGTGCTGATGTCGGTTGTGATGGGCAACCTTGCGGTCTTTGCCGGCGTGCCCTCGGTGCTCGCCATTTTCGCCGGGCTGGTCGGCGGGGTGGGGGCCGGTGTGATGAACGGTTGGTTTATCACCCGAATCAAGCTGCCTCCGTTTATCACCACGTTGGGAACATGGTCGATCTTTTATGCGCTGCTGCTATGGCTTTCGGGGGCGCAGTCCATCCGGGGGCAAGACATTGATGCCGAAGCCCCGTTTTTGAAATTCTTTGGGGCCGCATTTAACATTGGTGGAGCGCGGATTACGCTAAGTGCCTTGTTGATGATCGTGGTGTTTGTGGCGCTTTGGTTCTTGCTGAACAAGACCGCTTGGGGCCGCCATGTCTACGCCATTGGCGATGACAAAGAAGCGGCCGACCTATCAGGAATCCGGACCGACCGTACCTTGCTATCCGTCTATGGTCTTTCGGGGTTTGTCTGCGCTCTCGCTGGTTGGGCTTCGATTGGTCGCGTTGGGTCTATCTCTCCGCAGTCCTTCTATGAAGGCAATCTCGACTCGATCACAGCTGTGGTTATTGGCGGGATCTCACTCTTTGGTGGGCGCGGCTCAATTCTCGGCGCACTCTTTGGTGCCCTGATTGTCGGCGTGTTTCGATCTGGCCTACGGATGTCGGGGGTAGACGTCCTGTGGCAAGTCTTTGCCATCGGTTGGCTTATCATCATCGCGGTCGCTATCGACCAATGGATCAGAAGGGTTTCAGCATAATGACCACTCCTGTTGTGCAAGCCCGCGGGATCGTGAAGCGCTACGGCCACGTGACTGCGATTGATCACTCCGATTTTGAACTTCGGCCCGGTGAAGTCCTTGCTGTCATTGGGGACAACGGTGCCGGAAAATCGTCGATCGTCAAGGCGATCTGCGGTGCCACTATACCTGACGAAGGTGAAATCCTGATCGAAGGCACCCCAGTCAAATTCAACTCGCCAATCGAGGCGCGTGAAATGGGGATCGAGATTGTCTATCAGAACCTCGCTCTCTCTCCGGCGCTGTCGATTGCCGACAATATGTTCACCGGCCGCGAAATCCGCAAGAAAGGATGGATGGGAACAATCCTGCGTATGCTGGACAAGCCGGCGATGGAGAATTTTGCGCGTGAAAAGCTGACAGAACTTGGGTTGATGACGGTCCAGTCCATCAAGCAGCCGGTCGAGACCCTTTCGGGTGGCCAACGCCAAGGTGTTGCCGTTGCGCGTGCTGCGGCCTTTGCGACCAAGTTTATCATCATGGACGAACCAACCGCTGCGCTCGGGGTCAAGGAAAGCCGTAAAGTTTTGGAGTTGATCCAGGACGTGCGGGCCCGTGGTATCCCGATCATCCTGATCAGCCACAACATGCCGCATGTGTTTGAGGTCGCCGACCGGATCCACATTCACCGTCTGGGGAAGCGGCTCTGCACGATCGACCCCAAAGACTATACCATGTCTGACGCGGTTGCCTTTATGACCGGGGCCAAAGAACCCCCGGAACAGGACAAGGTGTGAGCGACCTAGAAAAAACTGCCGAGGCTCTGCTGGATCGTGTTCTGGCGGCGCCTCGCGCGGGGCGGCGCAAGCTTATTGCGCTAGTCGGTTCTCCGGCGTCTGGCAAGTCCACCCTGTCCCACGTCCTTGCAGAGGCGATGACAAAGGCGGGGTCTTGCACATCGGTTGTCCCAATGGATGGTTTTCACCTCGACAATCAAATCTTGGCCGCGCGCGGTCTGCTTGATCGCAAAGGGGCCCCAGAGACGTTCGATGTGGATGGCTTGCAAAGACTTGTGACGGCGCTGTCTCTGTCAGAGACCGTGTTCTTTCCAACCTTCGACCGGGAGCGCGACCTTGCGATTGCTGGAGCGGGTGTGATTTCTGAGACCTGCGATTGTGTGATTGTCGAAGGCAACTACCTCTTGTTAGAGTCACCTAGTTGGCGTGAGCTGACGGATCTATGGGATTTTTCTATTTTGCTTGATGTCCCGACCCACATTCTTCGGGCGCGTTTGGTCGATCGGTGGTTGGCGCATGGGTTAACGCCTGATCAGGCGATCATCCGCGCCGAAGCAAATGACCTGCGCAATGCCGAAGTCGTTGCGACCCATTCGATGTTGGCCGATATGACTCTCAAGGTTTGAGTAGATCTACAAGAAAAGCACTGATGTGGGCGAGCGGGCTTTGAAACAATTGTGCGACGAAAACATAGCACAATGAACCCGGCACAAATGTTTGCCCATTCTCGGTTTTTGAGGGCGTGAAACCAAGCAGGCGTTTGACATCATCAAAGTGCGTTTCAGCCCATTCCTATTGGATGTGATCCGAAATACTCGGAAATGGTCATGACGCTAATGATGGTGCCCTTATGACGGTTTGTCGATGTCGGGCATGCCTTCGACGATAACGATATTGGCGACACAAGCCGCATGACGATGCGCGCGTGCCGTTTGGTATTCGGGGGAATTGTAGCAAGCCAGCGCTTGATCTTTGGTGTCAAACTCTATGACGACATGGCGCTGAAAATCATTCCCTTCGAGCGTCTCTGCGTCACCGCCTCGTACAAGAAAGCGCGCGTTGTATTTTCTAAACGCGTTAGGTGCGTGTTCCTGATAGCCTGCATAGCGATCTGCATCTGTCACTGTAACAAAGGCGATCCAATATCCTTTTGCCATTCTCAGTCTCCGACTTTGGCGTTCAGAAAACGGTTGGCAACCATTTCTGCGTCCCGGATGTGGTCTTCGACAGCCTGTTTCGCGCGTTGGGCATCACCACTTATAATCCCGTCATGGATCGCCACCATGTGGCTCATTCCTGAGCGCTCACGGCTTTGATCGGTGATGGTGACCGTGCGCAACCGGCTGATCCGTCCATTCAAACGCTGCACGATTTCCCAAGCAATACTATGGCCCGCTTCTTGAAAAATCAGGTGGTAGAAATGCGTGGTTGCTTGCAGAAAGTCCGCCCATTCGGTGTCATGCACTTTGATTTGAAGTGCGGCCAATGCTGCCGAAAATTTGGGGGCAAACTCCGGGGTTTGTAACTGTGCGCAGGCGGCCGCGGCTGATCCTTCGAGCTGTCTTCGAATGTCATAAACCTGTTTGGCTTGATCCCAAGTGAGCGTCGCAACGATGGGGCCGCGATTTGGGATTATCTCGACCAGACCTTCGGCCTCCAGATAACGAATCGTTTCGCGCACAACTGTCCTGCTGACTCCCAGCTGCTCGCACAAGGGGCGCTCGACCAATCGCGACCCGGGCGCGAACCCCCCGTTTAGAATGGCCTCTCGCAGGCGGCTTTGGACGATATCACGCAGAGTTTGCGGTGCTTGATCTATTTTTTTCAGCGTCATTTCAGACTGTTCCATGGAGGCAGTATAGCAGCACGATGCGGGAATGAATAGTATGATTGACATATTGTCTTATGGTATACCATAATACGACACATACTGATTCCGAAGGAAGACACTCCATGCCTGCAGTCATTCGCAAGACACTTTTGCATCTTGAAAATACTCTTATCGAAGGTGGAAAGGCCGCTGAGACGCCGTTGAAATTGATCGCGGCAATTGCGGTCATCCGCAATCCATGGGCGGGACGGGGGTTCGTTGAAGATCTCTCTCCGGAAATCCGCGATTGCGCCTCCGGTCTTGGCGCGATGCTGACCGAAATGGTACTGGATGCGGCCGGAGGTGGCGACAAAGTAGAAGGATACGGCAAAGCTGGGATTGTTGGCCTCAATGGTGAGATCGAACACGCCTCGGCGCTGATACACACCCTTCGTTTCGGCAACCATTACCGGAATGCGGTCAATGCCAAGTCCTATTTGTCATTCTGCAACACACGCGGTCCGGCCAATGCGCCTTTGATGATCCCGTTGATGGATAAGGACGATGGGGGGCGGAGGTCGCACTACCTGACGATTCAGACATCCGTAGCAGACGCGCCCGCTTGCGACGAAATTCTGATTGCATTGGGGGCCTCAGTCGGAGGGCGTCCGCATCATCGGATTGGGGATCGGTATCAAGACCTAAAGGAACTTGGGCATGACCTTGACAACCCTGCGTCTGTCTAAGTCCGGTCTGCGCGTCGCTCTTCGCGATCAAGGGAGCGGCGCACCCTTGCTTCTTATCCACGGTGTGGGAATGCAATCGGCGGCCTGGGGGCCGCAAATCACCGAGCTGGGCAAGACCCATCGGGTGATCGCAGTTGATATGCCTGGGCATGGGGGGAGTAGCCCGATTGCGCCAGGTAGCGATTTACGGGACTTTGTTGCATGGTTTCATGACGTTGTTCAGACCTTGCAGGTGGGACCGGTTAGCGTTGCTGGCCATTCGATGGGTGCGTTGATTGCGGGGGGATTTGCAGTGGATCACCCGGAGTTGACGACGCGGGTCTGTTTGTTGAACGCCGTCTTTCGTCGAGATGAAACATCACGGGCGGCTGTGATTGCCCGTGCTGACCAGATCAAAGAGGGTAAGATTGACCGGGAAACACCGTTGACCCGCTGGTTTGGTGAAAGTGCCACTGATCTCGCCGCGAGAAATCACGTAGCTGGGTGGTTAAGAGCCGTGCAACCGGACGGATATTCGACGGCCTATACCGCCTTTGCGCAGGGGGATGCGACCTATGCCGGACAGTATTCCAAGATTACATGCCCGTTCGTGGCATTGACTGGGGGCGATGATCCCAACTCAACCCCTGCGATGTCTCGGGCGATGGTTGCAGGTGCCGCCGACGGCCACGCAATTGTCATCGAAGGTCACCGTCACATGGTGAGCTTAACCGCGCCAGAGGTTTCTAACGCACATCTGGCGGACTGGTTGAAGATGCCCAACAAGTTGGAGAAAAAGACGTGACACAGCTTGACCCTCGTGCGTTGAGAAATGCCTTTGGCAGTTTCATGACAGGTGTGACCGTTGTGACGGCCTATGGTAAAGATGGCGATCCAATTGGTTTTACCGCAAATTCGTTTACCTCTGTGTCGCTTGAACCGCCGATGCTGTTGGTCTGTTTGGCCAAAACCTCAAAGAATTACGAGGCCTTAACATCGGCTGATGGATTTGGGGTCAACATCCTAGCGGAAACGCAGGTCGACGTTTCCAATACCTTTGCACGCCCTGTTGCGGATCGCTTTGCAACGGTAAATTGGCAAAACGGCCCGTTTGGATCCCCCGTCATTGATGGTGTTTCCGCATGGTTTGATTGTGCAATGCATAAAATCATTGATGCAGGGGACCATGTTATCCTGATCGGAGCGGTCATGGCCTTTGAAGATACCCCGATCCCAGGATTGGGGTATGCTCGTGGTGCCTATGTGACACCGGCCATGACAGCAGAAGCCTTGGCTCAAAACGGCAATCTTATCGTTTCAACGGTGATTGAACGTGACGGCACCGTTTTGTTGGTCGATGACACAAACGGCGGTTTGTGTTTACCAGAAACGATTGTAAACAGCCAAGGCACAACGGCCGCAGTACAAAGCCTAATTGATGCGACGGGCCTGACGGCCCAACCTGGGTTCATCTATTCGATTTTCGAAGATGTCGCCCGCAAACGTCAACATATCGTGTTTTTGTGTTCAGCCTCGCTGGGCGATCCAAAACAAGGCGCGTTTGTGCCACTCACCACGACCGCTTTAGATGATGTGTCCGATCCGGCCATTCTCACCATGCTTGAGCGATTGGGGCGCGAAGCGGCCATTGGCGACTTTGGCGTCTACTACGGAAATCAAAACAGCGGCCAAGTCCGCCCGCTAGCATAGGGAAACCACAATGCGATTTTCACTTTTTGTCCATATGGAACGGACATCGGCTGATCAAGATCAGCGCAGGTTGTACGATGAGTTTGTAGCCCTCGCAAAAATTGCGGATGACGGCGGAATGCATGCGGTTTGGACGGGTGAACATCACGGTATGGATTTCACTATTGCGCCGAACCCGTTTTTGAACCTTGTTGATTTGGCGCGGAAAACCAAAAACGTCCGTCTTGGCACGGGCACGGTCATCGCTCCATTCTGGCATCCTATTAGATTGGCTGGCGAAGCCGCCATGACCGACATGATGACCGATGGCCGCCTTGAGTTGGGTATCGCGCGCGGTGCGTATAGTTATGAATACGAGCGCATGGTGCCGGGCATGGATGCTTGGGATGCCGGTCAGCGAATGCGTGAATTGGTTCCGGCTGTTCAGGGGTTGTGGACAGGGGACTACGCGCAAGAAGGCACCTATCATTCCTTCCCAAAGACCACCTCTTCGCCCAAGCCGGTTCAGGAAAATGGGCCACCCATCTGGGTGGCAGCGCGTGACCCAAACAGCCATGAATTTGCCATCTCTCACGGATGTCACGTCCAGGTTACGCCGCTTTGGCAGGGGGACGCAGAAATCACCAAATTGATGGAAACATTTAACGCGGCCTGTGCTAAGTACCCCGATACGCCTCGCCCCGAAATTATGCTTTTAAACCATACCTACATTGCGGAAAATGCAGAGGATGCGCAGCGCGCAGCCGAGGAAATCAATCGCTTCTATTGTTACTTCGGCGCATGGTTCAAGAACGAACGTTCTGTTTCTCAGGGCCTTATTGCACCGCTTTCAGATGACGAGATTGCCGCGCATCCCTTTTACACACCCGAGGCAATGTTACGTGACAATGTTATCGCAACGCCCAGAGACGCAATTGCGCGGATTAAGCGCTATGAAGAACTTGGATATGATGAATATTCATTTTGGATCGACAGCGGTATGAGTTTTGAGCGCAAGCAAGCCTCACTCGAACGGTTCATAAGCGACGTAATGCCAGCCTTCGACTAAGGAAAGATCATGCAGCAGTTTCAGCAATATATCGGTGGTGGCTTTTCGGATGGCAGTGCCCAATTCGAAAGTCGTGACCCTGCGACGGGCGCTGTTTGGGCACTGATGCCGGAGGCGCGTGTCGATGACGTAGAAGCCGCCGTCGCCGCCGCCCAGACTGCTTTTTTTAACCCGGCATGGGCCAATATGACGGCCTCTGCACGCGGGAAACTGCTGTATGGATTGGCCGACTTGATTGCAGAGAATGCGCAGGCCTTGGCCGAAATAGAAACGCGGGATACCGGCAAAATCATCCGAGAAACCTCGGCTCAGATTGCCTATGTCGCAGAGTACTATCGCTACTATGCAGGGCTTGCCGACAAAATTGAGGGCGCGCATCTTCCCATCGACAAACCGGATATGGATGTATGGTTGCGGCGTGAACCGATTGGTGTTGTGGCAGCTATTGTCCCCTGGAATTCGCAGCTTTTTCTATCTGCGGTCAAGATTGGGCCGGCACTGGCGGCTGGCTGTACCGTGGTGTTGAAAGCCTCAGAAGACGCGCCAGCACCGATGTTGGAGTTTGCGCGGATTTTCGACAAGGCCGGTTTTCCTCCCGGTGTTTTGAATGTCATCACAGGGTTTGGAGCAGAATGCGGTTCTGTGTTGACGGCGCACCCAAAGGTTGACCATGTGGCCTTTACGGGGGGACCAGACACAGCGCGCCATATCGTCCGAAATTCGGCGGAAAACCTTGCGTCAACATCTCTGGAGCTTGGCGGCAAATCACCCTTCATCGTTTTTGAAGACGCGGATATCGAAAGTGCGGTCAACGCTCAGGTTTCTGGCGTTTTCGCAGCTTCGGGACAAAGCTGTGTGGCTGGATCTCGGCTGATTGTCTCAAATGAAATCAAAGACGTCTTCCTTGCACGGCTCAAAGAAAAAGCCGAGGCCGTCGTCATCGGGCCACCGGATGACATGGCAACAGAGGTTGGTCCACTTTGTACCCAGGGCCAAATGAAAACCGCGGTCGATCTTATTGCTGCATCACAAGCGACTGGCGCAACGCTCCTTTCAGGGGGGGCACCCGTTGATCGTGATGGTCTATATTTTCCGCCAACAATCATTGATTGTTCTGACGCGCCAGATGCGCCATGCCTCACGTCGGAATTTTTCGGACCGATCTTGTCAGTGCTCGGGTTCGATACCGAAGCAGAGGCTCTTCAGCTTGCCAACGATACCGCCTTTGGGCTCGCGTCTGGTGTCTTTACCAAGGATTTGACCCGCACACACCGCATGATCCGTGGGATTCGGGCCGGTATCGTTTGGGTTAACACCTATCGCGCCGTGAGCCCAATCGCTCCATTTGGTGGTCACGGTCTTTCCGGTCATGGACGTGAGGGCGGGATGCAAGCTGCGTTGGATTATACCAAGGTGAAAACAGTATGGTTGCGTACAAGCGATGATCCGATTCCGGACCCATTCGTTATGCGATAGATGATAGGTTGGATGACTGTGTGAACCGGTCACCCGATGACGGTGTCACAATCGAAAAGCGCGGGTGTCTCGAAGAGGGCGAGTATTCAGTTTTCAACATGAGGTAACACGGGTTCTACGTCGTTCTTCGCGCCAACACCTAGCTGTTATCCGATTGTGATAGGCCAAACTTTTGAGACATGGTAACTGGCTCTGTGTAGGAGTCCGGAATGCAGAAAAACGATTTCCCAGTCACCCGTGATCTTGTTTTGGTTGGAGGTGGGCATAGTCATGCTTTGGTCTTGCGAAAATGGGGGATGAATCCGCTACCGGGCGTTAGAGTGACTTTAGTAAACCCGGGCCCTACGGCGGCTTACTCGGGAATGCTCCCCGGGTTTCTCGCCGGTCACTACCGGCGATCAGATTTGGACATTGATTTGATCCAATTGGCCCGATTTGCCGGGGCCAGAGTTATCCTAGGAAGGGCGTCAGGACTCGATCAAGTGGAACGGTTCGTGTCACTTGAGAATGGATTGAAAATTCACTTTGACATCGCGTCTATTGATGTCGGGATAACAAGTGAAATGCCGGCGCTTCAAGGTTTTACGCAACATGCGACCCCTGCCAAGCCTCTCGACGCTTTTGCAAGCGCATGGGACAATTATTGTCAGAAATCAGGTTTTGCCAAGATCGCCGTTATCGGTGGCGGGATCGCTGGCGTAGAAATCGCCCTGTCCTTTGCTCATGCCATGTCCGTCCGCCAGCGCGACTACAAAGTCACTTTGATAGATAGTGACACGGTCGTTGGCTCTTTGCGGCAAACAGCCCGAGCAAAACTGATTTCTAAGTTGACTTCGTACAACATCGACCTCGTAGAACACGCAAAAGTGTCTGAAGTTTCGGGGCAGGGGATTGTTTTAAAAGATAAAAGGCTCATCCCCGCCGATTTTGTGTGCGGCGCTGCGGGGGCCACGCCTCATCCTTGGTTACTCGGCACCGGCCTTAAATTGAAGGACGGCTTCATAGAGGTTTCACCAACTTTGCAAAGCTCACACACGGCGGTTTTCGCGGTTGGAGATTGTGCGCATATGTCGGAGACACCGCGTCCCAAGGCCGGCGTTTATGCTGTCCGACAAGCCGATGCTTTGTTTACAAATTTGCGGGCCGCGCTTGCCGAAACAGGGGAAATGGTACGCTATCGACCTCAAAAAGACTATTTGAAATTGATTTCTTTGGGGAACAAGTCGGCGCTCGGCGACAGGTTCGGTGTGGCTTTTCAGGGGCCAGCTGTTTGGAAATGGAAGAACCACATTGACCAAAAATTCATGTCCAAGTTTCAGAATTTGCCGTTTCCTCGCAAACTCGAGCTCCCTGTTGAGCATGCAGCAGGCCTAAAGACGGACCTTGGAGATACCCAATTATGTGGTGGCTGCGCGTCCAAAATTGGCCAATCGGCTTTGAAACATGCCCTAAGCCAACGCGCCATACCAGACAGGCCAGACATTTGTGTCCTTCCGGGAGATGACGCCGCGGTCATTTGCAAAGATGGTCAACATCAGGTCATCAGCACAGACCACCTCAGGGCATTTGTTCATGACCCAATTACAATGACGAAAATTGCAGCAAATCATGCATTGGGTGATATTTGGTCGATGGGGGCAACGCCGCAAGTTGCCACGGCCACAATAATTTTGCCATGGATGTCGTCAAATTTGGCGGCTCGGTCGTTGCATGAGATTATGATCACCGCGGATCAGGTCTTTTCTCAAGCCGGAGCAGTCATCGCAGGGGGGCACAGTTCACAGGGCAGCGAGCTAACAATTGGTTTCACCGTGACCGGACTTTGTGAGGCCCCACCAATAACAATCTCCGGTGCCTCGCCTGGCCAAGCATTGATTTTGACAAAACCTATCGGATCCGGAGTTTTGATGGCTGCAGAAATGTCCGGGCTGTCTAAGGGTGACTGGGTAGCTTTTGCACTTGAGCAAATGTGCCAATCTCAGGCGCAAGCCGCACAGATTTTAGCGACCGCGACAGCCCTCACCGACGTTACCGGCTTCGGGTTAGCGGGGCATGTAATGAATATCTGTCAGGCCTCACACGTTGGGGCAGAGTTAAATTTGGCTGCGGTTCCGACGTTTCCAGGGGCCATTGAACTGGCGTCACTGAAAATTCGCTCATCCCTTTTTGCAGAAAACAAACGGGTTTTGCCGAATATCCCGTCGACACCTAAAAGTGACCTTTTGTTTGATCCACAGACCGCCGGTGGCCTTTTGGCTGCCGTCGAAGGGGACACTGAACCCGTTATGGCGTCGTTGAAAAAAGCGGGTTATAGATCAGCACTTATTGGTCGAACAACCGAAAAGACCGGTCAAATTGCCATTCTCTGAAGTGCAGTTGCAACCTGATGTGCCACGCCATCAACGGCATCAGCAGACAGATCCGTGACGTCAAAGCGTCGCAAAGTTTTGGGCGCAACGGAACGCATAGATTTGTCATAGGCTGGGTCATAGTGATCTTGCGACAAGGCTTGGCACAGCTTTAGGTTGTCGCCGCTGTCAATCAATTGCATCCAACGATCCACGACAGCATGGCCTCGAAAATGTCGCAAAGCCTGCAAGCGTTCTTTCAATTCTTCGCGATTGTCGAGAACCTCTTGATAGGTCTTAGACAAATATTTGGCCCGCGCGTGAACGGGAGCATGAACCACAAACCAAGGAGCCTTCTTCATAGCTTCCCAGAGTGACGGTGGTAGGTTCAAATTGCCGATTTTGCTGCTCTCGGCTTCGACGACGACGGCACGATTGGGATCGAAGTTACTCAAAGTCTGGACTAGTTTGCTTTCAAAGCGCTTTTGGGCTGGCTGACCATGAGGCAGTGCCCCAAGCAACGATCCGCGATGTTCTGCGGTGGCTTCCAGGTCAAGAACCTGCACCCCAATGTCGCCCAGCCGGTGCAAAATTTCCGTTTTGGCGGACCCAGTGTATCCGCCCAACTGAACAAACCTCAAGTCAAGGGGCGTGTCGTAGAGCATCTTGGTAACCTGACGCCTATAGCTGCGATATCCACCTTCAACTGGTTCCGCGCGCCATCCAATCTCACGCAGCATCCATGAAAATGACCCCGACCTTTTCCCACCTCGCCAGCAATAAACCAATGGTTTCCAAGCGCCGTCGTGGTGGCAGAGCCTGTTCTCAATGTGATCAGCCGAATTGCGGAAAACCAAAGCGGCTCCAATTTTTCGCGCCTTAAACGGACTCTCTTGCTTGTAAATTGTGCCAACCACTGCACGCTCTTCGTTGTCCAGTACCGGCAAGTTAATAGCGCCGGGTATATGGTCCTCTGCGAACTCTGCAGGACTTCGTACATCAATGACGGTATCAAAACCGTGTTCTTGAATTGCTTGAAAAGACGATAGTTCAAAAGCCATAGGAGTCCTCTACAGAACAAATGAATTCATCAACAGTACAAATGAACACCTTAGAATGCAGAAGGTTAAAATTCTTGTGTCTGACAGCCAGCAACCAACGCGCTGACCAATCTTTTTGTCCCAAATTTTGGGATGGGGAAACTTAAAACAGTGTTATGTCGTCCATGGCTGATTTGGGCACAGGAACAGGTTTTGGTACCTCGGCAGGGGCTGCATCACTACTGACAAGTAGTTGCTTTACCCGGCCTGTCGTCGGCCAAAACCGGATACGCCGAGCTTGTGTGCCGCCAGTGCTTTCCGCCAAACATGGGATACCTTCGTCTAGTAGGAATTGGCGCGCAAACTCAGCGTTGTCTTTTCCGATATTGCGCAGAGTTCCAATCATATTACCGCCACCAAAGAATTTTGCTTGCAGCTTGTCTCTGTCTGCTCCCTGTTTCAGCAATCCGTTAATAAGAAGCTCCATCGCATATGCTCCATATCGTACGTTTTCCCCGTCAACGCCTTCTCGGTTGGGTAAAAGAAAGTGATTCATCCCACCTATGCCACGGGCCGTGTCAGACAGGCACACCGCTATACAGGATCCTAGAACAGTTGTTAAAACTGCTTCGGAATCTTCGGATATTGTGAAATCCCCCTGAATGACGTTCACTAGCTTTTCGCGTTGAAAATTCATGTGATCACCCTTCCAATTTTGGTGTCCTGCCGAATATTACCTTTCAAAAGAGCTGGCCCTATTTGATTTATCGGTAAAGTATACTGAGCTGCTCCAATTTCTACGGCGGCGCGTGGCATTCCATACACGACGGAACTCGCTTCATCTTGCGCGTATGTCGTAGCCCCGCTTTGTTGTAACTCCAACAATCCTCGCGCTCCATCTTTACCCATCCCAGTCAAAACCGCTGCAGAAATTCGTGAGGCCAATTCTGTAAAGGATTTGAATAAAACATCTACCGAAGGTAAGTGCCCGGTGACTTGCTCTCCTGGTTGTAGATTCGCCATCAGCGCCGAGCCTTTTTCGAGCACCATGTGCGCTTTGTTTCCAGCCCCAATTAAAACACTGCCGCGCTTCAATAGAGTTGGCCCTTGAAGCAGGCTAACATTGGGAGCACTTTGTCGGTTCAAAAGTTCAGCCAAACTGGCACCGAACCCAAAGCCGGTATG
Organism: Pelagimonas sp.; assembly: GCF_058892305.1. Classification (NCBI taxonomy): domain Bacteria; kingdom Pseudomonadati; phylum Pseudomonadota; class Alphaproteobacteria; order Rhodobacterales; family Roseobacteraceae; genus Pelagimonas; species Pelagimonas sp. Next base: position 54,640 of record NZ_JBZXVN010000006.1, on the reverse strand, counting down.
CTGAACAATCATTGTCGGGGGGCAGTTTGATGGAAAAAATGAAAGAATTTTAAGAAGTGCGTCTACACCACCTGTGCTGGCCCCAATCAAAATGATTGGGTCCACCTGACGTGATATTGGTGGGAGGACCCCTGGGTTTTCTTTTCGGATACTTTTCCGAGAGGCTGTCGTTTCGGGCCGCCGTAGCCCTTTGTGCCCCCGGGAAAGTTCAAGTTCTACCTGTTCACGGGTGGTGGTTTGACTCCTGCATGGCCGTGATCTTGTTAAGCTGCGCAATTGCCCTTCTATGACCGTTGACGTCGCATTTCCAGCGACGGAAAAAAGGTCTGACCCCGGAGTAATAGATTTCCCTTCCCGATGGGTTTTATTGGGGGCTGTTAAGACCAACCATCGAACGTCCAGTGTTGAAAAAAGAGCTCGCATTACTTCAAACTCTGGTAAATCTGAAAGAGAGTCTGAAATAAGTACCGCGGTTGGAATGTATGATTCCACTTGATTGTATGTATTCATCAAGTCCCCCGTTCGCCCGATTACTTTAAAGCCGTCTATCCTTTCAACAATTTCTGAGATGTGGGATCTTTGCGACGCGTTTTTGGCTGCGACGATTATCGTTTTTGTTGTCACAGATCGCCCCTCGAACCTGCATTGGTATAGTAACTGTTCCAGATTTGACTTATCTGGATGCAGTAATGTTTGGTGGAAGTGTACCTAAAACAGTTCTGCAATTCCGGTTTTTTTTGATTGTCTGGGTCGGCCATTTAGCCGATCAGCCATTTCACGTAACGGCACCATGTCTACAGCATCGGCTATAGAAATACTACCTTCTGAATCATCTGAACCAGAAATTTGGTTTAAATAGTTCGCTAACGCACCAACGGATTGTTGCAATACATCCAATTCTTGCAACATTTCGATAGTTTGGCTGTTTGGAATGTTTTCAGCGTCCAAGAAAACGACCTCTAAACCATGTTCCACTCTTTCAAGCCTCTCGCGTAGACCAAAAAGCTCTGTTGCAACGCGTACCGTCGCTATATTGAGAGATAATTCACAACTGGGATTAGTGTTCATAGTCGACCTACAACACTTTCAATACATTGCTTCATTGACGTGGCTGTAAATGGTTTCTTGATCATATTGTTTAACCCGAGTTTCTTTGCTTCATTGACAATTTCGGGCGTCGGGCGGCCCGTGACCAAAATAAACCCAATTTTCTGAGTCGGCGGGTGGGACCGGACGGCCTTTAATAACCCAAGCCCATCTAGACCTGGCATGTTGTAATCAGACAGTACTAAGTGAACCGGAGTAGAAGAAAGTCGGTCCAGGGCTTTCTTTCCGTCGTTCTCAGTAACATAGTTTTTTACACCTATATCATCCAAAGCCTGAGTGATTAGGCCGCGACTTGTGGCCATATCATCAACAACCATTACTCTAAGAGATTCCTTCAAGCCCATCATTCACTCCTGTTTTGTGTACTTTCGACACGTTGGCTACCCTTGCGGTAACTAGTTATCCCAATGCCCTCCAGGTGACTAATCGCTGGACCTGTTACTCTTTCAGAGTGTCCAATGAATAGTATTCCGCTGGATGTTAATAAACTGCAAAACCTATTCCACAGATTTTGCTGCGTTTGTTGGTCAAAGTAAATTGCAACGTTTCTGCAAAAAATAATGTCAAAAGGTCCATGGAAAGGCCAGTTCGCAACTAAGTTTAGTTCATTGAAGGTTATTAGGTTCTTTACTTGGTTCGACACTACTCTGTTTTCACCATTCTTGCTCGTTCTTATCCATTTCTCAGAAAAATTTGGTGGTATACCAGATACCTCGTCAGCGTGATATTGCCCGTGTCGTGCCTTGGCAACGATTTTTGGGTCTATGTCAGTTGCCAATATTTTTATATCATAGTCGCTCGCATCGGGGAATGTGTCCAATATCGTCATTGCGATTGAGTAAGGTTCCGGACCTGCGGAACAACCTGCGGACCAGATTCTAACTTTGTTCCCTGATTTTGCTTTTTGAATAAGTTCATTGGTTAGCGATTCTTGAAGGAGTTCAAAGTGATGAGTTTCACGGAAAAAGCTGGTCACGTTTGTCGTCAACGCAGAAATCAGCTCAAACATCTCGTTTTTCTCTGTAGACCTTGAGAGTAGAGACATGTAGTCGGGAAAGTTCGAAACTTTTCTGGCTCTTAACCGTTTTGAAAGGCGAGAGTATACCAATGGCTTTTTACTATCTGCCAAATTTAGACCGAATTTTTTTCTGGCCAATTTGGCCAAATGAGAAAAGTCTTCATCGCTAAAGGGAACTTCGATCAACGCTTCATTGGCTGCGGAGTTGTTCATTGGGATGTTCCCGTTGATGTTTCCAGCACTGCATCCAAGTTTACCACACGCACCATTGTGTCGTTAACGGAAATCATTCCACGTATACTGTGTTTGGTTGCTTCAGATTTAATGTCAGGTGTTTCTTGAATTTCACTTTTTTCAACAGACAATATTTCAGAGACCGACTCCACTAACAGGCCAATTGTGGTTCCATTTACTGCGGCAACGATGACAACATTGCGTTCATTTCCAGGAGTAGCTCCCAACCCAAACCGTGCGGAAAGATCAAAAATTGGAATAACAGCTCCACGGAGGTTCATTACACCTAGAACGTCATCAGGGGTGTGGGGGAGAGCGGTGACCGGAGTCCATCGTCGAATTTCTCTAATTTGAGTGATTTCTAAACAGTAGTTTTGACCACCTGCGGAGAAGGTAATGAACTCGAACTGGGAATCGGCAAGTGCTTCAGCGGCCTCAGGCATGGTGACGCTCCATTCTAGTGTTTTGGGCAAATGGGTCCAATGGGTTGGAGTGATCTAGTTTTATTAGCTCTTCCGGGTCGAGAATTAGTGCAATTTTCCCGTCTCCCAAAATTGTTGCGGCTGATACGCCGGGAATAGCTGTATAATTGCTCTCGAGGCTTTTTATAACAACTTGGCGCTGATCGTGTATTGAGGATACGCGCAGAGCGGTTAGGTCTTGAGACTCGGTGGCGACTAACAGGAGTATACCGTTTGACTTTTTGTCCTTTTGTTCTTTCTGCCCTAGGCTTTGGGCTACATCTACAATTGGGACATATGCTCCTCTGACGCTCACCACTTGGCTGTCTGTACCAACGATGTGAATGTCTTTTGCGTTAGGGCGAATTGTTTCCAAAATTGAAGAAATTGGAATGACCATTGTTTGATCTCCCACCGATATCACAAACCCATCCATGACAGCCAAAGTCAAAGGAAGAACAATAGTAAAGGTTGTTCCTCTACCAGGTGTGGATGAAATGGAGACGCGACCACCGAGCGCCTGAACGGCGTTTTTCACAACGTCCATCCCCACTCCGCGTCCTGACAGGTTCGAAACCTGGCCGGCAGTTGAGAAACCTGGAAGGAACAGTAAATTGTCGATCTCTGGTTCGGAGAGTTCTACATCTGAAGCCACTAGGTTCTTTTCTATGGCTTTAGCCAGAATACGTTCGCGGTTTAGACCAGCGCCGTCGTCTGAGATTTCTATGAATACGCTTCCTGATCTATGCGCCGCGGACAATCGGATTGTCCCAATTGGATCTTTTCCAGCAGCTTCACGGATTTCAGAGTTTTCAAGCCCGTGATCTACGGCGTTCCTGATCATATGTGTAAGAGGATCAGCTAACCGCTCAATCACTGTCTTGTCGACTTCGGTGGAGTCCCCAACCGTGACAAGCTTGGCCTTCTTGTGAGTGGCGTCTGATGCTTCTCGTACAATACGTGACATACGTTGAAAGAGCGGTTTAACTGGTTGGGCCCGAATTGCCATGACACCTTCTTGGATATCGCGTGCAAGAAGTTTGTAGGCCTCCAGTTCGTTGGTCAAATGAGCGACAGTGGGTAAATCTAGCTCTTCAATCCGTTGGGAAATCATCGCCTGATTAATAATCAATTCACCAACTGTATTGATCAGGCGGTCGACCCGATCCAAGTCCACCCGCAGAGTCGGTTTAGGACCCCGAGATTCCTTTTGCGCTGCTCCACTTGGTGCGGGTGCCGGGGCTGGCGGAGCTTTTTGCTCTTCGGTCGCCTTCGGTTTGGGCGATTCGATTGCCGGTGCCTTCTCTATTGGAGCTTCTTCGGTAGAAGCACTAGAGATCACTTTTGGAGGCACTTCCTCCAATTTGCTGGGCAGCGCTTCAGGCTTTGGGAGCGATACCAGAGCCTTTTCTTTAGAGATTTTTAGATCGCAAAGCCCTTCGACGAATTCAAATACTTCTAGGAGAGCCTGCTCATCCTTATTTGTGACCAGTTCCATTTCCCATGAGATGACGGCATCATTTGGATCGAAGGCATCAAAACTGGGGAGCCGATTTAAGTCTGCCTCGACGGTGAGAGAACCCAACTCCGCCAATGCATCAAACAGAAGTAATGGTTCATGGCCATTTTCGTACAATGTACGTTCGGGTTTGAAATGTATTTTGAAGACGGAATCGACATCGGCTTGCTCTTCGGTCGTTGCGATCTCTTCCAACGGAATATCCGGTAGTTCGATAGCAGCTGGTCCGTCGAAATCTAGTGTTACCGCTGAGAAGCTAAATTCCTCGGTGGCTGTTTCGGCCCCGAGATACCCTTCCAGCTCTTTAATAATGGCACTTTCGGCAGTCGGATCGAGATCAGTACCGTCACGTGCGGATGCAACAAGGTCAGAGAGTTGATCGCCCGATCGGTGGAACAGTGCCATCAACTTTTCGTCGATAGCAAGTTCTCGGTCACGGACTTTGTCCATGACCGTTTCGAACGTATGCGCAAAGTTAACGAGTCTGTCGAGGGCGAAGGCTCCTGCGCCGCCCTTGATCGAATGTACAGAACGGAAAACCGCATTGATGACTTCCATGTCATCGCTGGTTTCCTCCATCTGGGAAAGCCCCTCTACGAGTGCTTCTAAAAGCTCCTCGCATTCTTCAAAGAAGGTATCGCGAATTGAGTTCATTGACATTAGCTTACGTGTCCCGTCAGCCGCTGCAGTACTGACACCAAGGAGGTGTCATCGAAGGGTTTTACAATCCAGCCAGTTGCGCCCGCCCCACGTGCCCTAGCTTTCAAGTCGTCAGAGCTCTCTGTTGTGAGCACCAAAATTGGAACGTTTGTCCGATTGGGGCCACTTCGTAGGCTGTTGATAACTCCAAAGCCGTCCATTTTGGGCATGTTGATATCAGTAATAACGACGTCTGGATCGACGTCTGGAAAGACCTCAACACCTTCCTGACCATCGCAGGCCGAGTGGAACTCAAACCCGGCACTTTCCAGCGAGACCCGCAGCAAGTTTCGGATGGTGCGCGAGTCGTCTATCGCCAGCACTTTTGTGGTCATTGCGGATTCTCCTTGTCGAAATAGTCGGAGTCCAAACCCAGCCTTTGGAGACCTTCTCTGAAGGAGGGGGACATGTCTGTAACCTTGAAGTTAGCCCCGTCGGTGAGCCATTGACGCTCTGCAACCAACAAAAGTTGCAGCCGGTGAGAGTCCAAACGCCGCACATCTCGAGCGGACACTGTCACCGGATTTTTCCGGGCGCAGAGGAGGAAGGGGACCAAAGGGTCTTCCCCAGAGCGGGCTCGGGCGGTTCCCAAGGCATGGAAATGTATATCTGACATATTGATACTGCTTCCCTTTCGGCATCATGTGCGCCGATGGAGCGGCACATCTGATGACACTCAGGAATAAGCATCCTGTCTTAACAAAGGGTTTGAGTCCGGCCGGTTGTTTTCAATTCGAACGAAGTCGGCTTTTGGGTTGAAAAAGTCAAATAAAACAAGGAGAGGCCAGTCATTGCTGACCGGCCTCTTGCATTGTTTGCTTTCAAAAAAGCTGGTTTTTTATTAGGCGGCTTGGGATGTGTCGCCAAAACGTCCGTAGAAGCTTTGACCTTTTTGTGCCATTTCGCGCAGCAACTCGGGGCAAGCGAACCGCGCGCCATAGGCTGCTTGAAGCTGATCACAGCGTTCGGCGGCATATTCTGACCCGATCATATCAAGCCAGCTCAGCGGGCCTCCGGACCAAGGGGCAAACCCCCAGCCCAAGATCGCACCAACATCACCCTCGCGAATATCCATCAGAACATTCTCTTCTAGCGCGCGCACGGCTTCTAGAACCTGCGCAAACAAGAGACGATGCTGAACCTCGATCAAGTCGGGCTGATCTTCGGCAGGGGCGTATTTGTCTGCGAGATCGGCCCAAAGCCCCTGACGTTTACCTTTTTCGTCATAGGCGTAGAAACCGGCGTTGGCTTTGCGCCCCAAACGCCCTTCGTCCGCCATCCAAAACAGGATCTCATCGCAGGCATCATCATAATCATCGCCCATAGCGGCTTTGGTGGCCTTGGCGATTTTCACACCGAGATCTATTGAGGTCTCGTCGGTTAGCTGCAACGGGCCAAGTGGCATACCGACCATTTTGGCCGCGTTTTCGATCAAAGCGGGGGCCACGCCCTCGGTGACCATCCGGATGCCTTCGTTGATATATGGAATGATGCAGCGGTTGGCGTAGAAGAAGCGCGCATCGTTCACAACGATAGGTGTCTTGCGGATTTGGCGCACGTAGTCGAGTGACTTGGCCACAGCGCGATCACCTGTTTCCTTGCCTTTGATGATCTCGACCAGCATCATTTTCTCGACAGGGGAGAAGAAGTGAATGCCGATAAATTGGTCAGAGCGGACCGATGCTTTGGCCAGATCCGAGATCGGCAATGTCGAGGTATTGGTGGCAAAGATGCAGTCTTCGTCGATGATGGCCTCAACCTTTTTCGTCATCTCTGCTTTGACACTCATGTCTTCAAAAACGGCCTCGATGATTAGATCGCAACCTTTGAGCGCCTCAAGGTCGGTGGTCGCGGTGATGCGCGCCAACAGAGCCTCTTTCTTTTCGGGGGTGGATTTGCCGCGTTTGATGCCTTTGTCAGCGTAGCTTTCGGAATAGGCCTTGCCGCGATCCGCCGCTTCTTGCGACGTGTCGATCAAGACAACTTCCATACCGGCCTGAGCAGAGACCAAAGAAATGCCAGCGCCCATCATGCCCGCGCCCAAAACTCCGACTTTTTTGACGGATTGATCCGGAACATTGGCTGGGCGAACCGCGCCTTTGTCCAATGCCTCTTTGTTGATGAACAGCGAGCGGATCATGTTGCCCGAGCTAGGGTTCATCAACACGTTGACGAACCAACGCGCTTCGATCTTCAGGGCCGTGTCAAACGGCACCATGGCACCTTCGTAAACGGCCGAGAGCATCGCCTTGGCAGCCGGATAAACACCTTGGGTCTTGCCGTTGACCATGGCCGACGCACCGACAAAGGTCATGAAACCAGCGGGGTGATAAGGGGCACCACCGGGCATTTTGTAGCCCTTGGCATCCCATGGTTTCAGAATGTCGGCGTCTTTGGCGTTCAGAACCCATTCTTTGGCGGCGGCCAAAGGATCTTCGACAACTTCGTCAATCAGTCCCGCGGCCTTGGCTTTCTTGGGCTCAGACAGCTTGCCTTCGAGCAGGAAGGGAGAAGCCCCCATCGCACCCAACTTGCGCGCCAGACGGGTTGTGCCACCGGCACCAGGGAAGATACCGACCATCACCTCGGGCAGGCCGATTTTGGCCTTGGGATTGTCGGCGGCAAAAATGCGGTGCGTCGACAGCGGGATTTCCAAACCAATGCCAAGCGCGGTGCCGGGCAGGGCGGCGGCAATCGGTTTGCCACCTTTGTTGGTTTTTGGGTCCATCCCGGCGCGTTCGATTTTGCGCAGCACCTCATGCATGTGCATGATGCCGTCAAACAAGCCCTGAGCTGGGTTGTCACCAGCCATTTCTTTCATCTTGGCAATAACGTTAAGGTCCATGCCGCCCGCAAAGCTATCTTTGCCGGATGTAATGACGATACCTTTAACGGCGTCATCCGCGAGCGCATCATCGACCTGCGCATTCAGTGCTTCGAGCGCCTCCAGGCTTAGAACGTTCATAGACTTGTCTTTGACGTCCCATGTGATGACGGCGACGCCATCGGCGCCTTTTTCCATAGTGAAATCGGTCACTGTTTTTCTTCTCCCGATGGATTTGGGTGTTTGCCGGTCCAATGATGGTGTCCCAGCGCGTTCAAGATCGACGACATGCGCCATAGGCCGTCGTCGGGGTGGAGGAGGGCTGAGGCGGTGTAGGGCGCGCGAAGGCGGGTCCCGTGCCTCAGGAAATGGCTGTGATATGTGGCGATGACGGTCCCGTCTTGGCAGGGCTCAAACCCCGCCTTTTCGCGCACAATCAGATCGGCTTGCATGGCGTCCATCGCCACGAGGTAATAGCCAAAGTTTTTCGAAACCTCGTCGCGGGTGTGCAACGTAACAGGTCCGGTTTGGGTGATCAGTGAAAACGGCAACCGAATCCGGGCATTCCAACGCGTGATGTCGCGGGTGAGAAAGGGATCGGTGATGTCGGCCAGAAAGGCGTCAAATTGCGCATCATCAAAGGTCATGTGTCCTCCATTGCGCTGCCGTCTTTGCGGGTAAAACTCATCTCCCCGTTTTCGGCGGTGACCATCATGTCGATGTCGGAGTACCAGCCCGTTTCGGTTGGGGTTCGCGTACCAACAACAAGGAAAGCCCCGTCTTGATCCGAAAAATTGACGATGTGATGGCCATTCGCATCACCGGCGGGAAAGGCGCAGCAATCGCCGACCTGCAAGGGCGTTTCGCCATTGTCGTCGATCAAAGTGAGCGTCCCTTCGGTCACAATCAGGAACTCATCCTGCTTCTCATGCCAATGGCGCAATGACGAGGCGGCTTTGGGGGCTAAACGCACCAAATTCGCCCCGAATTGGGTCAACCCACCGGCGTCGCCGAGACCTTGTTGGCTACGGCCTGCCATTTGCTCGGCAAGCTTGCCGGGATAAGAGGAACCCGTGCGTGTGGGAACGGAGGCGATGTCAATCTTTGGCATTTTTAAACCTGTCGCTGTTCAATTCTTCGGGTGAAAGTTTGGCTAGGTCAGGACTAATGACGGTTAAATTGCGATTGTTAACGCGCGCAAACAGGCTGCTGGCCAACCAATGCCCAGCTCTGAGTTCCAGTCGCATATCGCTCTCGAAAGGAGGCATAACATAGCTTCCACCGCGCAAGGCGATGGTGCGGTGCCGGCCTGAAATTATGGTCTGTTCCGTGTTGTCGAATTGCGCTGATAGACATACCCGGTGATAGGCTTGGGCACCTGCCAATTCGAGGCTGTCTCGGAGTGCCTTGGCTGTTTGGGTCAGTTGCGACGGCAAAGTGATATGCGACCCAGTGTCTAGCGTACGGATCACGATCGGAAACCCGAACTGGTCAACCAACCCTGCCCAATCCCGCGACCAAACGGCTTGGCTGACTTTATCAAGGTTGTCTTGATAGATGTCTATGGCCGCAATCTGGGTCATGTTGTGGCTCCGCCGGTGGTCCAGTCGCGATGGCCAATGATATTGTCCATCCGTACCAACTGCCAGAATCCATCCCTTAAACGTTCAAAAGTGATGGTGGAGTCATAGGGTTTCACCACCAGATTTGCGTGGCTAAGAACATAGGTTCGGCACAAGCCGACCATACGGGTCTCCCCCTCCATACGAACGTCTAGCGGTTTTCGGATCACTTCGGTCACGTTGTGGACGTCAAAAGAGGCCATGTAATATTCGAACTCTCGCCGGAGCTCCTCTTCGGTGACGAAGGACATTTCACCGGACTTTCCGGTCACGGTTAAGGGCAAGGCGCAAGCCCTTGACCAAGCGTTGAAATCCTTGCAAAGCGCGGCCTGTGACATCCAGTTCAACAAGACCTGAAAGCAGGCAAGATGAAAGTCGTGTTCGTTGTCTGGCGCATCAGGCAACGGCTGAACCTGTCCAGGGATGTGAGGAAGAACAGCCCATTGGTCCCTTAAGACCGCCATATCGGTTTCGCTGATACGCCATTCGCCATCACGAAATTCCAACCGCATTCGGGCCAGAAACGGTAGGATTGCCGGCTCCTTGCCAGCAAAGGCATGGTTCGAGTTATATCCCTCAATTTCCGTATCGCTTTTGTAAACGGCGCTTTCGCAAACTCTGTCCAAACGGGTGACACCCCGCGCACGAAGCGCGTGAATGTAATGTGTAATACCTTTGAAAAGGTCCGCCTCGGTTTCGAAGCGGATCTGAGTATCTACGGTCCGCAAGACGTGAGGAAGGTGCAGCCCCGCCACAAAGCCTGCAACATCGCCCTCCGCAATCGCTCGTGTCAGCGGATCGAGGCGGCTTTGATACAGTTTTATGGCGGATGTATGCTGCATGGTAACCCTTACACGCGTTCGATGATGGTGGCTGCGCCCATGCCGGAGGCGATGCACAAAGTGGCAAGGCCAACGCCTTTGCCGCTGCGCTCCAGCTCATCCAATAGGGTTCCGATGATGATCGCTCCGGTGGCCCCAAGAGGGTGACCCATGGCGATCGACCCACCATTTACGTTGACCTTGCTATCATCCACGTCAAAGGCCTGCATGAAGCGCAGAACAACCGACGCAAAGGCTTCGTTGACTTCGAACAGATCGATGTCGTTGATGGTCATGCCATGATCGGCCAAAATCTTTTGGGTCACAGGAACCGGGCCGGTCAACATGATTGTCGGGTCGGTCCCGATCTTGGCGGTGGCGCGGATGCGGGCCCGTGGCTTCAAGCCGTGCTTTTCTCCGAACTCTTTGTTGCCGATCAAAACGGCGGCGGAGCCATCAACAATGCCCGAACTGTTGCCCGCATGGTGGATGTGGTTGATGCGCTCAAGATGAGGGTATTTCATCAAGGCGATCTTGTCGAAACCGGGCATAACTTCGCCCATGTCCTTGAATGACGCCTTAAGTTTCGCCAGATCGTCAACACCGGTGCCGGGGCGCATGTATTCATCGCGGTCCAGAATGGTCAGGCCGTTCTGGTCGATGACGGGCACAACAGAGTTGGCAAAGCGATTGTCTGCCCAGGCCGCGGCGGCACGTTTTTGCGATTCAACCGCCAGTGCGTCGGCGTCTTCGCGGCTAAAGCCATACTCGGTTGCGATAATATCGGCCGAAATGCCCTGCGGGACAAAATAGCTGTCCATGGCGAGGCTCGGGTCCACCGCAATCGCTGCGCCATCAGCCCCCATCGCGACGCGGCCCATCATTTCGACACCACCGGCGATATAGGCATCCCCTGCGCCACCTTTGACCTGATTGGCGGCGAGGTTCACGGCTTCCATGCCCGAGGCGCAGAACCGGTTGATCGCCAGGCCCGGAATCGATTGGTCAAGGTCAGAGGCCAAAACCGCAGAGCGTGCCAAGCATCCGCCTTGTTCCATAACCTGGGTGACGTTGCCCCAGATCACATCTTCTACGGCATGGCCTTCCAGATTGTTGCGCTCTTTCATGGCGTTCAGCATTTGCGCAGACAGGCGCAGGCTCGTTACCTCGTGGAGGCTGCCATCCTTGCGGCCCTTGCCACGCGGGGTGCGGGCGGCGTCATAGATATAGGCTTCGGTCATTCTTGTCTTCCTTGGTCAAGCTCGGTCCGCGGGGGAGCCGGGCATCAAATCATAGGGGTGTTTCCAACCGTCGAGCCCTTCGATTTTCGAAAGCCAACGATCAATTTCGGGCCAGTCCGCGCGGATAAACCCGAACGGTTCTGGGTAAAACAGGTAGCCGCAACAGCTTAGATCGGCGTTGGTCACACCGTTTCCAACGATCCAATCCCGCTCTTGCAGGTGATCATTGAGCACTTTGTACGCGGCGTTTAGGCGGCCTTGCATAAACCCGATCACGGGGGCAGGGCGCTTGTCCTCGGGGAGGAAGTTCATCAGGAAACGCGTCATTCCAGCTTGGGAGGACAGCTTGTGATTGTCCCAGAACATCCAACGCATGACTTCGCGCGCCTCTTCGGGGGTCTCGCCACCAAACTTACCACTTTTCTCGGTGACATACATCTGGATAACCCCGGATTGGGTCACCCGCGTTTCTCCATCGACAAGGGCTGGGGCCTCGCCCATTTCATTGACATTTTCGCGGTAATCCGGCGTGCGGGTCTCACCATTGAAGAAATCAACTTTGACCGGTTCCCAATCCAACCCTGAGAGTTGAAGCGCAAGAGCGGCTTTGTAAGCGTTCCCGCTTTCACCAAAACAATAGAGTTTCATGGTCATGACACGTTTCCTACGTTGTCGCTTGTTTCGCCGACAGAGGCGGTGATTTTGCATCCCCGCACCCCTGCAGAGTCTTTTTGGCAAGATGAAGAGTAGCCAAATTCAGGGTTTGTTAAGCCTAATGTTGCTACAACGTTCCTGCGTTGTAGGCTGGAGAGCTGAGCAACGTGCGAGGTGAAACTCTGATGCCCCGCCTGCGGTCCACTTGGCGGTCGGGCGCGGCGGCAGAGTGGACCGATTGCTGCCCAGCTGCCGGGTTCGATATGCGGTTTTGTTTCATCTTGCCAAACAAACTCCACAGGGGTCTGGGGGTGTGAAACCCCCAGTCCAATCCTGTCCGCAAAGCCTATTGCTTCAAGTCTCACAGGGCCCTCGCAATCAGTTCCTTCATGATCTCATTCGTACCGCCATAGATCCGTTGCACACGGGCATCGGCCCACATTTCTCCAACGGCATATTCTTGCATGTAACCATAGCCGCCATGCAATTGCAGGCATTCGTCTAACACCTCTCCTTGAGCATCCGTGAGCCAGTATTTGGCCATCGCCGCCTTATCGACAGTCAAGGTTCCGGCGATCAATTCGGCCATACACTCGTCAAGAAAGGCGCGGCAAACCTTGGTTTTGGTCACGCATTCCGCAAGTTTAAAGCGGGTGTTTTGAAACTGGGTGAGCGGCCCGCCAAAGGCCTCGCGCTCTTTGCAATAGGCGATGGTGCGTTCAACCGCCCCCTCCATGGCCCCCATGGACATGCAGGCAATAACCATCCGCTCTTGAGGGAGCTGTTGCATCAGTTGATAGAACCCTTGGTTTTCTTCACCACCCAAGAGGTTTTCTGGTGCGATTTCTACATTGTCAAAGAACAGCTCGGATGTATCCGCCGCGTGACAGCCGATTTTCTCTAAATTCCGGCCACGTTGAAACCCGTGTGACCCGTCGGTTTCAACCACCATCAAGGACACACCCTTGGACCCTTGGGCTGGATCAGTCTTTGCGGCGACAATGATGAGATTGGCGTGCTGACCATTGGTGATAAACGTCTTTTGCCCCGACAATTTATAGGCATTTCCGTCTTTGACGGCTTTGGTTTTGATCGCCTGCACATCCGAGCCTGTTGAGGGTTCGGTCATCGCTAGTGCGCCGACCATCTCGCCCGTGACCAATTTCGGAAGCCATCGCTGCTTTTGATCTTCGGTGCCATAGGCCAGAACATAGTGGGCGACGATGCCGGAATGGATGCCCACGCCCCAACTGGCCAAATTCGCCCGGTTGGCTTCCATCAAAATGACGGCTTCGTGGCCGAAATCACCGCCGGCGCCACCGTATTCTTCGGGGATCGAGGGGCCAAGAAGACCCAACTCACCGGCCTGTTGCCAAATCTCGCGGTCCATCTGACCCTGTTTGCGCCATTTGCCAAAAAGAGGAGACCACTCGGTTTCGATGAACTTTTGCGTCATCTCTGCCAACATTTGGTGTTCGTCTGTCATCCAACTCATAGGTGGATCTCTTTCTTACTTTTTACGAGCTTCAAGCTCGGAATTGAATTGGCGGAGTTTGAGAGACAGCACCTCGGTATCGGTGACGCTGTCAAAGTTTTCGAATAGGAACGACAACGCTTCGCCTTCATCTAGCCCGGCCTCTTGCGCGAACCGTTTCAGATTGCGGTATCCATCTTCGGTCATAGCGGCATTAAAACGACGGGTGAGGCGAAAGCGTTTGGGCATGTCAGATACTTTTCGATACAAAACGGGGGGCGTTTGGGCCGTTAACATGCATGGAAAAGGGGAGGGACGGTAGGCGCAACAGCTGTGAATGAACGGCACGGCCTTTGCCGTTGTTCAACACATAGTTCAACGCGATGCGCATGCCGGTTCCTCCCAAATCCGGTAGTGATGCGTGGCGGGGCGGCCCCGCCATCACAGATATCAGAACTGGTCGGCGTCCAGCGCCATCACAGTGTCAGCACCGCTTTCGATCCGGCGCAAATGCGTTCCGGTCATGGGGAGCTGACGTGCCATATAGTAGCGCGCGGTTGCCAGTTTCGTCTCGTAGAACGCTGCGTCGTCAGTGCCTTCGGCGAGTTTTGACGTCGCGGCCTTGGCCATACGGCCCCACATCAGACCAAGGCAGACAAGACCAAACATGTGCATAAAATCATAGGACCCAGCGAGCGCATTGTTGGGGTTCTTCATGCCGTTTTGCATGAAGTACATGCCAGCGGCCTGAAGGTCTTTGGAGGCGTCTTTGAGTGGCCCGACGAAATCGGCCATGGCCTCGTCGTCACCGTTTTCTTTGCAGAAGGTTTTGACCAGATCAAAGAACGCCATGACATGTTTGCCGCCATCTGTGGCAAGTTTACGGCCAACCAAATCAAGCGCCTGAACGCCATTGGCACCTTCGTAAATCATTGCGATACGCGCATCGCGGGCGAACTGGGACATGCCAAATTCTTCGATATAGCCATGGCCGCCATAGACTTGCTGGGCGGTCACGGCATAGTCAAAGCCTTTGTCTGAGAGATACCCTTTGATGACAGGCGTCAGCAAAGACACAAGCCCTTCGGTTTCTTTGTCACCGTTGCGATGCCCCATATCAAGCATCTGAGCCCCCCAATAGATGAACGCCCGACCACCTTCGATAAAGCTTTTCTGATCCATCAGGTTGCGACGGATGTCAGGGTGAACGATCAGCGGATCGGCCGGACCTTCTGGGTTCTTCGCACCGGTTACGTCGCGCCCCTGAAGGCGGTCTTTGGCGTATTCAACGGCGTTTTGATAGGCCACTTCGGCTTGGGCAAACCCCTGAAGGCCAACACCTAAACGCGCTTCGTTCATCATTGTGAACATGGCGCGCATGCCTTTGTTCAGATCACCAAGGAGGAAGCCGGTGGCCTCATCATAGTCCAGAACACAGGTGGCATTGCCGTTGATGCCCATTTTCTTTTCGATTTTGCCGACCGACACACTATTGCGATCCCCAAGAGAGCCGTCTTCTTTGACGATGAACTTGGGCACAATGAACAGTGATACGCCCTTGATACCTTCGGGGGCACCGGGGGTTTTCGCCAGAACAAGGTGAATAGTGTTGTCGGCAAGGTCGTGATCACCAGCGGAAATAAAGATTTTCTGACCGCTGACTTTGTAGCTGCCGTCGTCCTGTGGCACGGCTTTGGTGCGCATCAGGCCCAGATCGGTGCCGCAATGTGGCTCGGTGAGGTTCATGGTGCCGGTCCAGTCACAAGTGACCATTTTCGGCAGGTAGGTGGCTTTCTGCTCATCGCTACCATGGGCGTGGATCGCCGAATATGCGCCGTGCGTTAGACCCGCATACATGTTGAACGCCATATTGGCGGCGGAGAATTGTTCGCCAACAGCCGTGGCGATAAGATAGGGGAGACCCTGGCCGCCATACTCCGGATCACAATCCAGAGCGGTCCAACCACCGTGACGCACTTCGTCAAACGCGGCTTTAAACCCTTCGGGCGTGCGCACCACACCGTTTTCGAGTTTACACCCCTGTTTGTCACCCACCTCGTTCAAGGGAAACATAACCTGCTCGGCGATCTTGGCGGACTCTTCCAGGATGGCACCTGTGGTGTCGCGGTCCAGATCTTCGTAGCCGGGAATTTTCGCATCGTTGACGTTGAGAACGTCATGCAGAACAAACTGCTGGTCCTTGGTGGGGGCCGTGTATGAAGGCATCTCTCTCTCCCTAGAGTGACTGGCCGAGTGCTACCCGGCCGCGCTTTTCCTGTTTTGTGCCGAGGCGAGCATTTTTTCGCCCCAAACCATCTGTTCTTTCAGCTCTTCAATGGCGGCGTTAAGTTCATCGCGTTGACGAACCATATCAGCCAGACGTTGCCGGGCGATCTCATAAGTCTGTTCCAGCTGCGATTGCTGCTGGTCCTCAACATCGTACAGATCAAGCAGCTGACGGATCTCTTCGAGGGAAAAGCCAAAACGCTTGCCTCGCAGGATCAGTTTCAACCGGGCACGGTCACGTTTGGTAAAGAGGCGCTTTTGGCCTTCGCGGATCGGGAACAGCAATTCTTTCTGTTCGTAAAAGCGCAAAGTGCGTGGTGTCACCTCAAACGCGTCGCACATCTCCCTAATCGTCATTACTCTGTCTTCGCTCATCAGATCATCCTCGGTGGCTAACATGCCCTTGAGGTGCTAAATCTGTTCCCTTCATACAATGGGAAAAACCGTTGACGTAACTCATACGCCGCGTCACTTTCAGGTTGACGTAAGATCAGGCAACGTAAAGGTCCGGGTTTTGTAACTTTGTTTTAAAGGGCCTTGGTTAACGTATGAATCACAAATACCAACAAAGGGTTAACGGCCTATCCATTGGGTTAGGCCGCTCTATGCAAAGGAGAAAATGGAAAAGGTGTTGAGTTGTCAGATTCCCAAGTCCGACGCCACATCGTCGCGAAGAGTTTGCAATTCATTCATGGCTTCGTCTAGCTGTTTACGCTGTTCGGCCAACTCGCGCATTTGCCTGTCGGCCATGTCGATCCACGCGCGCATCTGGGCTTCGTTGCCCTCCTTTTCGTAGATCAAAAGCCATTGCCGAATGTCTTCGAGCTGAAACCCAAACTTGCGCCCCCGCAGAATCAGCGTCATGCGGGCGATTTCCTTGCCCCCATAAAATCGCGATCTGCCTTGCCGCTCAGGCGACAAAAGCTCGATATACTCATAGTAACGCAACGTGCGCGGTGTCACATCGAACCGCTCACACATGTCTTTGAAGCTAAGACGGGCATCTTCCATGGCAAACTCCCTTGCCTGCAACCTAAGCCCCGAAAATCGCTCTGACAACCTTTGCTGACGCAACGCTCCTTGGCGGTAGCCAAACAGCTTGCGGCTGTTGCGCTTGGTGCCCATAACTAAGGCAAAGGAGCACGCCATGACCGCAGACAAGGCGAAAATCGCCAAACAGTTTATTGAAATCATCCCGCATGCCAAGGCGTTGGGGATGCATATCAAGCAGATTGGTGATGGGCTGGCTGAGATCACCATGCCCTATGATGAGGCCTTGATAGGTGATCCTAAAACCGGTGTGATTCATGGTGGGGCGGTGTCGACCTTGATGGACACATGTTCCGGTGCCGCCGTAATGAGCCACCCTGATAGCCCTGCGGGCACCGCAACCATCAACCTACGGATTGATTACATGCGGGCGGCAACCCCCGGTCAGGCAATTACCGCCCATGCGGAATGCTATCACATCACCCGCAACGTCGCTTTTGTACGCGCCAAGGCTTTCGACGCCGATTTCGACAATCCCGTCGCGACGGCGGCCGGGGCCTTTACTGTGGAGGCGAAATAATGGTGCGCAAACCCCCAGAACCCGTCCAGATCGTCAAACAACGTCGCGATGCCGCACTTGCTGCGCTCGTCGAAGGGGTGCCCTACATTCGCTACCTCGGGATTACGTTTGAACGTCACGGCGACGAACTCACCGCGGTTTTGCCCTTTGATGAAAAGCTCATCGGCAACCCGTTTTTGCCAGCCCTGCACGGTGGCGTCACGGCGGCGTTTCTGGAAACGGCGGCGATTATCACGCTCAGCTGGTCATACCTTTGGGAAGACATCGAAAACGGCACACTTGACCCCGATGCCTTGACCCATGGCGACCTGCCGCGCCTGCCCAAAACCATCGACTTCACCGTTGACTATTTGCGCTCTGGGCTTCCCCGCGATGCCTATGCACGGGCGCGGGTGACCCGGTCGGGGCGGCGCTATGCCTCGGTTCAGGCCGAAGCCTGGCAAGACAATCGCGACCGCCCAATGGCCCAAGCCACAGCGCACTTTCTGATGCCGCGCCCCAAATCCTGATCCTGTCGACGACACAGTGCCGTCGCGGTTTCTTGTTTCCCAATATATCCCGGGGAGTCCGCCCAAGGCGGGCGGGGCAGCGCCCCACTGTCCCTAGACACAAGCGATTGCCGAGATGAGCAGCGATGAAATCACCCATAGCCGCATTCTAAAGATCGCGATTCCGATCATGCTCGCCAATGTTGCGGTGCCTTTGATCGGTGTTGTCGATACGGCGGTGGTCGGTCAAATCCCGCATGCTGAACCCATCGCCGCCGTTGGGATTGGCTCGGTGGTTTTGTCGGCGATCTACTGGGTCTTTGGGTTCTTGCGCATGGGCACCGCCGGTATGACCGCACAGGCCGAAGGCGCGGGGGATCGTGGCGAAGTGGTGGCCTTGTTGGTGCGCTCGCTGATGATCGGCGGGGCCGGTGGATTGGTGATAATTGGTTTGTTGCAACCGATACTTGGTCTCGCCTTTGGAATGTCCCCGGTCGACGATCACGTCGAAACACTCTCGCGTAGCTACATGAATATCCGCATTTGGTCCGCCCCGGCGGCAATCGGCATATACGGCATTTTGGGCTGGCTGATTGCGCGTGAACGGTCGCGCGCGGTTTTGGCGATGCAGGTGTTGGTCACGGTGTTGAACGTGGTTGGGGATCTGATCTTTGTCACCGGCATGGGCTGGGGTGTTCAGGGAGTTGCCGGTGCTAGCGTGATCGCCGAATGGAGCGGCTTGGCGTTTGGGCTCTGGCTCTGTCGTAATGCGTTGCGTCACGCGGCGGCTCGCGATTGGCCGCGGGTTTTCGACATGGCCGCGTTGCGTAAAATGGCTGTGGTCAACACCGATATCCTTGCACGATCTTTGATGCTCGAAGCGATCTTCCTGTCTTTCATTTTCTACTTTAGCGCCGGTTTTGGCACCGTCCAATTGGCGGCCAATCAAGTGCTTATGCAGTTCATCCAGATCATGGCCTTTGCGCTTGACGGCTTTGCTTTCGCGGCAGAAGCCCTTGTTGGTCAGGCGTTTGGGGCAGGGGCGGTCGCCCGATTGCGCCGTGCCGCGTGGTTGAGCACACTTTGGGGATTTATCTGCAACTTTGGTTTTGCCATTGGGTTCTGGCTTTTTGGTGGGGCTATCATCGACATGATCTCCAAAGACCCAGAGGTCCAATCCACGGCGCGCATCTACCTAATATGGATCGCAATGACCCCGATCATTGGCTTGCCAAGTTGGATGCTGGATGGGATTTTCATTGGGACAACCCGCACACGGGACATGCGCAATATGATGGTGATCTCCGCCGTTGCGTTTTTCATCGCCGTCGCTGTGATGGTGCCAATCTGGGGCAATCACGGGCTTTGGGCGGGTTTGATGGTGTCCTTTGTCATGCGCGCTCTGACACTGGGTGCACGTTATCCGGCTCTGGAACGGGCGGCAGGCATCGCAAAATGATTTGCCTCTGGCCTTTTGCGCCCCAATTGCCCTATTGAAAGCCAAGACCGCACGGGAGAAACGCGATGGAAGACCTCATCAACAGCTTCATGACTGGCCCTGATGAAAAGGGGCGGTTTGGGATCCATGGGGGGCGTTTTGTCTCCGAGACTTTGATGCCGCTGATCCTGTCGCTGGAAGAGGAATACGAGAAGGCCAAAACAGACCAGTCATTCTGGGACGAGATGGATTTTTTGTGGAAGCACTATGTTGGCCGCCCATCGCCCCTCTATCATGCAGAACGCCTAAGCGAACGCCTTGGTGGGGCCAAGATTTACCTCAAGCGCGATGAGCTAAACCACACCGGCGCGCACAAGATCAACAACGTGTTGGGGCAGATCATTCTGGCCCGACGCATGGGCAAAACCCGGATCATCGCCGAAACCGGTGCCGGTCAACACGGCGTTGCTACGGCCACCGTTTGTGCCAAGTTCGGTCTCAAATGTGTTGTTTATATGGGCGCGCATGACGTTGAGCGTCAGTCTCCCAATGTGTTCCGCATGCGCCTTTTGGGGGCCGAGGTTATCCCGGTGACCTCCGGTCGCGGAACCCTCAAGGACGCGATGAACGATGCCCTGCGCGATTGGGTGACCAACGTCGCCGACACGTTTTACTGCATTGGCACCGTTGCTGGCCCGCATCCCTATCCGGCCATGGTTCGCGATTTCCAATCGATCATTGGCAAAGAAGCCAAAGAGCAGATCATGGAAGCCGAAGGCCGTTTGCCCGATACGATCATCGCCGCCATTGGCGGCGGGTCCAACGCGATGGGCCTGTTCTTCCCTTTCCTTGACGACAAAGACGTCAACATCATTGGCGTCGAAGCCGGTGGCAAGGGGGTGAATGACAAGATGGAGCATTGCGCGTCGCTAACTGGTGGTCGCCCCGGTGTTTTGCACGGCAACCGCACCTATCTATTGCAGGATGACGATGGCCAAATCCTCGAAGGGTTCTCAATTTCGGCCGGGCTCGACTATCCCGGTATCGGTCCTGAACATGCTTGGTTAAATGATATTGGCCGAGCGGAATACGTCGCCATCACCGACAAAGAGGCCTTGGCCGCGTTCCAGCTATCTTGTGAAACAGAAGGCATCATCCCGGCGCTTGAACCAAGCCATGCCTTGGCCCATGTCGCCAAGATCGCGCCAGAGCTTCCCAAAGATCATATCATCATCATGAATATGTGTGGGCGCGGCGACAAAGACATCTTTACCGTCGCCAAACACCTTGGCTTTGATATGTCCGACACAGAAGGCCGCACAGCGGACTGATATTTTTGCAAAGCGCAACCGCTTTGGAAATTGGCAAAAGGCGCTTCGGTTCGGAGCGCCTTTTTCATTTGTTGCGCGAGTGAGTAATAATGTTGCGCAGGCGCAACGCCCCTGTGCGACATTCAACCAACCGGTTGAACGACTCATCTCTTGCGGATTATTTCCCCCTCGTGGTCCTGATGGATCAGACCTTTGCGGGCTGAGTTGTTGCTCACCCGGTGCGGTTGGCTCTGCCATTCCCGTATGCCAAGGCTGAGACAGTGGGGTTGCACAGTGTGTTGTAGCTCAGTCAGGTAGAGCAGCGGGGCTAGGTTCCGCAGGTCATGGGTTCGACTCCCGTCAACATGTCCAAACGTAGCTCAGTCTGGATAGAGCACCAAACTCATAATTTGGGTGTCGCAGGTTCGACTCCTGCCGTTTCTCAAAGCTCTTAAGTGAGCACCGGCCTATCACGCCGGCCCGCGTTAAGCGGTCCAACACATCGGGTTCCGAAACCATCCTCGCGGGGGTGGATCGCGGCAAAGGTCACGACCTGCGCCCGACCCAACTCCGCTCAGGCCATTGGCCGGGGATCGGGAGACGTGCCGCCACCTGTTGGCCCGCCACGCCTCAATGGGGCAGGGCGCACCAATGGGCCGCGGCACCGCTCGCCCCATCCTCCGCCGCTTGCCTTGGCAATGGGGTGGTTTCGGACCCACTCATTTCACGCTTTGGCAATCGTGCCGGGGCGTCACACCTGCCGCCAATCCCGGCGCAACCCCAAACACCAAAAGGAGAAAAAGCGTTTTGCGCGCATGAAGACGTATTGGAGAGTATGATGAAAATGTTGATTGATAAGCTGCAAGGTAAGCAGCGCCTCACCCTGACCGAAACACAACGGGCGCTTGTCCTGTTGAATGGTCGCTTTGACGCCATGCTTGGCCCTGGTGAACACCGGCTAAGCGCGCGCAAGGCCGAGGTGATTGTATTTGACCTGACAACTCCCGTTTTCACGTCGCAATACGCCGATGCCTTGATGCGCACGCGGCCTGATCTGGCTGATCCTCATGTGGTGACCGTTGAAACCGGCGCGAATGAGATCGCGGTTCTGAGCCGCAATGGTCGGATTTGGGACCTTCTTTCGCCTGACAAGCGGTTGCTTTTGTGGCGCGATGCCGGAGACTGGCAGGTCGAGACCCTTGCCTTGTCCGGCACGCATGACGTGCCTCAAGACTTGGTCCGTCGGTTGGGTCAAACCGAGCGTGGCCGGGTATTGATGCGGGATATGAGCTGTGTCGAAGTGGCCCTTGGGCGCGTCGGTCTTTGGTCGATTGACGGGGTGCATCAAAAGGTGCTGACCTCCGGAACCTACTGGTTCTGGCAGTTGGGGCGTAAACATCTGGTCAAGATGGTGGATACCCGTTGGCAGGCCAAAGAGGTGACAGGTCAAGAGATCCTGACCAAAGACCGGGTGACTTTGCGCATCAACCTGAGCGCGGATTTCCGGGTCACGGACCCTCTGCGAGCGGTGTCGACGGTTGGGGACTTTCCCGAAGCTTTGCACCGGGCCTTGCAGCTTGCGTTTCGTAAAACCCTTGGCGCGCTAACATTGGATCAGATGTTGGCCGACAAGGTGAGTGTCGATGCCGAAGCCGCCGCCAAAGTGCGTGGCGAAATGGCCGAGATCGGCATCGAAGTGGGCGATATCGCATTGAAAGATGTGATCCTGCCCGGTGAGATGCGCGACATCTTGAACAAGGTGGTTGCGACGCAAAAAGAAGCCGAGGCCAACGTCATCCGGCGTCGTGAAGAAACGAACGCAACCCGTTCGCTTTTGAACACCGCCAGGGTGATGGCTGAAAATCCTGTGATGCTGCGCCTCAAAGAGCTTGAGGCGCTTGAAAACATCGCAAGCAAGGTCGACCAGTTGACCGTGCACAACGGCACCGAGGGTTTGATGAATGGAGTTGTCCGTTTGTCAGACCAAACCTAAGACCGGGGGCGGCGCGTAGGTGCCGCCCTTAGTTGTTTGTAAGGCTGTGTTCACGCAACACCTTGAGCGGCACAATCTCCAAGGCATCCTTGTGTGTGGCAGCCAGATTAACCTTGGGCGCACAGCCCTCGTCATGGGCCTGAAGGAAACGCGCTGCGCAAAGGCACCAATGATCACCGGGTTTGAGCCCGGCAAAATTGAACTCAGGTCGCGGCGTTGATAGATCGTTGCCCACATAGGCGGAATAGGCGAGGAATTCCGCTGTCATCACCGCACACACCGTATGGCTGCCGGCGTCTTCGGCGCAGGTATTGCAATGACCATCGCGGAAAAATCCGGTGAGCGGGTCGCGGGAGCATTCCTCAAGCATACCGTCTAACACATTGATCGCAGGGCGTTTCATCATGATCCGGTCTCCTTGAGCTGTGCCGCCAATCGGCGAAACATAGTGATGCTGTCGTCATTTGCCCCAGCCTCGCGAAAGGCGCGATCCGCAGCGTTCACAGCGATCACCACATCGGCGGTTTTGTCGACATAGACATATTGGCCATAGACCCCACGGGCCAAAAATTCACCGGGTTTTGCATCGGCGGGCATCCACCATTGATAGCCATATTGCATCTTGCCTGGCTCGGTTTTGGCCGACGGTTTCGTGCTGATCTCGACCCAGTCTTTGGGAATGATTTGTTGACCTTGAAATAGGCCATCGTTGCGAAACATCTCGCCCATGCGGGCATAATCACGGGTGGTCAGGTTGAGGCCCCCAAGGACAAAGGATACCCCATCGCCATCGGTGACATAATGCGGCGTACCATAAGTTCCGAGCGGCGAAAGAACGTATTCCCCCAATAAATCCGGCACGTTGCGGCCCGTCGCACCGCGCAGAACCATGCCAAGCACATGGGTGTCGATCGACACGTATTTCCATTGTTCTCCGGGTTCGACAAAGGTTTCGGTTAACCCGGCAACAAAGCCATCCATTGATCCCCCAAGAGCCAAGATGCGCCCCATCTTGTTGATGTCGCTCCAAAAATCGAGGTAGTCTTCGTCGAAGGTGACACCTGATGACATCTGTAAGACATTGAGAATGCTGGCATTGTCATAGGCGCTCCCCCGCAGGGAGGGCGCATATTTGGTCACAGGATCATCAAGACTTGCAATGTCGCCATTGGCCAAAACAACGCCAAACAGCGCCGAGAGATAGGATTTAGCCACCGACCAGCTAATCCGCGGATCGCTAGCATCGGTGCCCCTGTGATAGCTTTCATGGCGGATGGCACCGTCGTGAACGACAAGGATACCGGTGATCGAACGGCGTGCGAGCCATGTGTCCCAATCGCTAGGAAGGGGCATAGGATCGCCGGTTGGAAGCGGGATCGGATCGGATGTGATGGGAATTGGGCGATTGTGGAAAAGGTCGCCCATATGACTGAAATTGTGAACGATTTTCTCTTCGGAGAACAGGGTGTTCACGGAATTGAGACGGATCAGGTCTTCGCGTTTCCAAACCGCCAAACCCGCTAGGATCACCGCCAACACGACCAAGCCGCGCAGTATCTTTTTCAGCATAAATCACCTCCGGCGCGTAGGGTGCGCGCCCAAATGAATTTGGGCAAGCCCAAAGGTGGTTTTCCTAACGGAACTTGTCAGCGAGCTTTTGCAGGGCGGATCGTGAATCTGGCTCTGGTTTTGTTGCGGATTTTTCTGCAGCTTGTGGCGCGTCGCTGGTCTTGGCTTTCTCGGGCTTGTTATTGGAGGACCGCGGTGGGTTGGTTTTCAGCGCAACGGCGTTTTGAAACCGTCCCTTGTCGCCATCGGCCAAGGATGGCACGCCATCACTTATGCCCCAAAGCAAGTTGTTCAGCCAGTCGTCGTCGGCTTTGGGAAAGTCATGTAGCACATAGGCCGAGACCAAATCCTTGCGACCGGGGTGACCAATACCAAGTCGAACCCTTTGATAAGCTTCGCCAATATGCCCGTGAATAGAGCGCAATCCATTGTGCCCCGCATGTCCACCGCCCATTTTGACCCGGCATTTGCCCGGCGCAAGGTCAAGCTCATCATGGAAGACCGTGACGTCGCCAACTTCCATTTTGTAAAACCGCATGGCCTCGCCAACTGATTGGCCAGAGAGGTTCATAAAGGTTTCGGGCTTGAGCAGTAGAATCTTGTCCCCGCCAAGACGCCCTTCACAAATTTGGCCTTGAAACTTGGATTTCCATGGTGAAAACCCGTGGTCCGAAGCGATCTGGTCCAAGGCCATAAAGCCGATATTATGTCGGTTTTTCGCGTATTTGGTGCCCGGGTTTCCCAAGCCGACAAAAAGCTGCATGGCGTCTCTCCGCGTGGATATTGATGTTGGGTATATGACAGGCACGAAGCGCAGGTAAAGGGGCGAGGGCGGGTGGCGTTGTCGTAAATTCGTTAGGAAACCGTCATGTCAGCTATACATTTGCTTGGCACACCCGCGCTGATCAAATCTGTGGCCGGTATGGATGCCGACGCAGACCTAGCAAATGATAGTGAGCAAGGAACTGTAGAGATGAGCGATAAGAATTTGGTAGACCTGTCATGGGACGATTTTGACGAACAGCGCGACCCGCGCCCTGATGCAAACCAATTTGACGCAGTCGTTGATCGCGCAGTTTCGCGCCGTGGTTTCCTTGGTGGCGCTTTGGCATTTGGCTCGGGCGCGGCTGTGTTTGGCACAGGTTTGTTTTCCTCTACCACGGCGGCGCGTGCCGATGGTCATGCCAAGTTTGGTTTCAAGCCGGTTGGCATTGCGACCGACTATGACATCCATGTTCCAGAGGGTTTTGAGCACAAAGTTCTGGTCCGTTGGGGTGATGCGCTTTGGTCTGATGCCAAAGATGCCTATAGCGCCGAAACCGGCGTGTCGGTTGACATGTCGGACAAGGTGTTTGGTGAAAACACCGATGGCATGGAGTTGTTCGAAGTGAACGGCAAACAGCTGATCGCGGTGAACTCCGAATATGTGAACCCCAAGATCAACCTACCCGTCGAATCCGAAGGCACCCCTCGCACAACCGAAGAAGTTGTTCTGCTTAAGAACCTTCAGGGTGTGACCGTGATGGAAGTGGCCGACACCGGCAACGGCTTCGAAGTGGTGCTGGACAGCGAGTACAACCGTCGCATCACCCACGAAACCGAAATGAAAATCGCAGGCCCCTTGGCCGGTCACACCTTGGTTCAGACCAAAGCCGATCCGTCGGGCATGATGGTCAAAGGCACCATGAACAACTGTGGCTCAGGCAAGACGCTGTGGGACACATATCTCACTTGCGAAGAGAACTTTAACGGTTATTTCGGCGCAACCGGTGAGATGCCGGAAGGCGAAGGCTACAAGCGCTATGGTATCGGCGGCGACGGCCGTTATGCCTATGAAAAGTTTGATGAACGCTATGACATCAGCAAAGAGCCAAATGAGCCGCATCGTCATGGGTTCATTACGGAAATCAACCCAGCGGCCCCAACATCGGTTCCGGTAAAGCGCACCGCGCTGGGCCGTTTCAAACATGAAAACGCTGAAATGGTTCATGCCAAAGATGGCCGCGTTGTTGTCTATATGGGCGATGATGAACGTGGCGAATACCTTTATAAATATGTGTCCAATGCCACATGGGAAAAGGGTGCACCCACCGACGGGTTGCTGGATGATGGCGTTTTGTATGTCGCCAAGTTCAACGATGATCAGAGCGGTGAATGGTTGGCTTTGACGCCTGAAACCACCGGAATGGATGCCGCGGAAATCTTGTGCTTCACCCGCATGGCGGCGTCCAAGGTCGGCGGTACAACGATGGATCGCCCGGAATGGGTTGCGTCAAACCCGCTCAAGGTCGAAGCCTATTGCGCCCTGACCAACAACAAAAACCGCGGTGTTAAGCCGAATGCCGGTGGCGATGACACGTCGGTCAACGCAGTGAACCCGCGCGAGACCAACAAATACGGTCAAATCGTGCGCTGGACCCCCGCCGATGAAAACCATGCTTCTGATAAGTTTGGCTGGGACCTCTATGTCATGGCGGGCAATCCAACCGTGTATGACAACGAATATGGTGGCTCGGACAACGTTAACGAAGGCAACATGTTCAACTCGCCCGATGGTATGGCGTTCTCGTCCGATGGTCTTTTGTGGATCCAGACCGACGGCAACTACAAGAACGAAGGTGACTTTGCCGGAATGGGCAACAACCAGATGCTGGTTGGCGACCCGGAAAGCGGTGAAATCATACGCTTTATGACCGTTCCAAATGGTGCCGAAGTCACTGGTCTTTGCTGGTCGGCTGACAAAACCGTTGCCTTTGTCGGTGTTCAGCACCCCGGCGGATCTTGGCCAGATGGGGCAGGCAAGCCACGGTCTTCTGTGGTTGCAGTTTGGCGTCAAGACAAGGCCGTCTTCGGTTAAACCGCGGTCCTAAGAATGATAAAACGGCCCTCCTTGCGGGGGCCGTTTTTTTTGGACTGAGACGCCCCGAAGACCGACCAAGAAGTGCCTTATCTAGGCGGAAACGGGTTGTTTTTTGATCCGTTCACCCCAGAAAATCGGCCAAAGCGCGATTGTGTAAAGCGCAAAGGCCACAATCCACAAAGCGCCTGAGATCAGGATGCCAGCCATATAAAGGTCGGGCCAAATCGTGGCCGCCACACGGATAAGGGCGGCAAGAGGCACCAGAATATAGGCGACGGCAACGGGCTTGGGTGCAATCAAGTCGCGACCCGAATGCCCCAATGCTGCACGCGACATCACCGACAATGTCATGCCGCCGACGCCGCCAATACCAAGGACATGCAGCGCAGCAATCTCGCTCCCAATGTCAAACGCCGCCAGGCCGAGCATCACAAAGCCAAGGGCATTGAGTGCGTAGGAAAGATGCAAGGTCCACAAAATCGGTTGGCGCAGGGTCCAAACTCCGCGCCAGAGCGCGACACGCAAAAGAGCGGCGCAGCCAGCGACAAGCGCAACAAAGCCCATGACCCAAATGGGCGCGCCGGTGAGCAAAGCGAGCGGAACCAAAAGAGCGGGCGCGATTGAGGCAACAGCCAGAGGTGTTGGGTTCGATGGTAGGTTGTCCTCGCGCCCCACGCGCAACATGGCATTGCGGGTAAAAGCCGGGGTGACACGGCCGCCCAAGATCACAATCAACGCGCAAAGCGCCGCCAAACCTCCGCGCATCCCCTGATCGGCGGTATCTTGTGTTAGGCCAGCCCATTCCAGATGCACCAAAACGTTGCCCGACCAAAAGACCAGAATGGCAACCAACAAGATCAGCTGTTGTGGCTTGGGGCGTTTGAGCAGGGTTTGAAGAATGCGGCCCGCAAGGATAGGCAAAAACAGCAAATCAATGATGGCAACCAAGGTCAAAGGCAAGCTCCCTGACCACCAGATAGCGAGACGACCGGCGAGCCAAAGGCCGGATGTGACGGCAAAAAAGCTGGTCGGCTCAGGCCCGGATTTGGTCCAACTCGGGGCGGCAGTGAGAAGGAACCCGGCAATCGCGGCAGCACCATAGCCAAAGATCATTTCATGAGCGTGCCAAAGGTGCGGGGGCTGGGCCGTGGGGAGAGTTATTTCACCAAAACTGGCCTGCCAAATTTCCCAGACAAGAATGACCCAGATGGCGCAAAGCCCTGCGAGTAAAAAGAAGACCCTATAGCCCGCAGAGAACAGGCGTTTCCAATGAGACTGGGTCATAGGTCGTTTCCTTGATCAAAAGGAGGAAGCGGAGAGGGGAAAAGGAATGCGTGCATAAGACTCGTACCGATGGGCGCGCCTAGGGGCGGCAAAAAGCGTCTGATGTCACCCTCAGGGAGGAGTGGCAAAAGTGCTTTGACCAAAGTCAAGGAGGGGCGATCACGATCTGGGCAGGTTTGAACACAACTTGGACGGGGAAAGAATCCCTCGACGGGCGCAACCAATTGCCAGCCATCTCCGCAAGAGAGTGAGCCATGATAAAAGACACAACAGGAGCCAAAACCGGACAGGTCTTGCTAATTGGGGCAGGGCCGGGGGATCCCGAATTGCTGACACGCGGTGCGCTGCGGGCCATGCAAAGCGCCGATGTCGTGGTTTTTGATCGGTTGGTGTCGCCTGAGATCATGGGTTGGGTGCCCGAGGATGTTTTGCGGATCGACGTGGGCAAGGCCCCCGGCGATCACAAGCTGACACAAGAGGAAACCAATACCCTGCTGATAGATTTGGCGCGGCGCGGCATGCGTGTTGCGCGACTTAAGGGCGGAGACCCTTTGATTTTTGGACGCGGTAGCGAAGAGGCCGCCGCGTTGCGCAAAGCCGGTGTTGCTTTTGAATATATGCCGGGGATCACCTCGGCGCAGGGGGCGGCTGCGGCGACCGCTGTTCCGCTAACCCATCGTGGGCTGGCAACCGGAGTGCGCTATGTCACCGGGCATCGCGCCAAGGATGCCCCCTTGAATTTGGATTGGGCGAGCCTGTCCAACGAAGACACGACCTTGGTCGTTTATATGGGCGCGATGAATATCGCAGACATCACGTCCAAGCTGATCCGCCATGGCATGGCATCGTCCCTGCCAGTCATGGCGGTTTCAGCCGCAACCACCCCGCGTCAGAAGCAGCTGTTCTCGGACCTAGGCCATATTGCCGAAACCGTAGCCGCCAGCGATCTAGACGCGCCTTTGCTTTTTGTCATCGGTCATGTGGTGACCCTAAACCCCATGGCGGCCCACCAGCTGGCCAAAGAGGTGAAACATGACGCAAAGCTCAACGCAAAGGTGGTGGCTTATGGCTGATTTCATGGGGTTCATTTGTCAAAAAAGATGCCGATCTCACCAACCTTTTGGCGACAACCCCGCTCCCTTTCAATCTTGTTTCCCAAAAGGAGAGCGTCGTCATGATCTCTCGTCTTGATCCAATTGACCAACGATTGCTGGATGAGTTTCAGCGTGATTTCCCGCTGATCTCCCAACCTTTTGTCGACATCGGAAAGGCGATGGGACTCAGCGAATCCGACATTCTTAGCCGCCTTGAGGCTTTGCAATCGGCGGGTCGCATCGCGCGTGTTGGCGGCACTGTTCGGCCTAACACCGCCGGCGCGTCGACCTTGGCGGCCATGTCCATTCCCGAAGAGCGGCTGACCGAAGTCGCGGCACGGGTCGGTAATGAGGCCGGGGTCAATCACTCATATTTGCGTGAGAATGCTTGGAACCTATGGTTTGTTGCCACAGCTCCGAATGTCACCGTGCTTAAAGATAGCCTAGACGCCATTCGCGCCGATACCGGGCTTGCGGTCTTGGACCTACGCTTGCGTCGTCCGTTCAATATCGACCTTGGTTTCCGCCTTTCTGGTGCCCGCGAAACCACGCCACGTCGAGGTGACGCAGATATGTCTGTATTCCAAGAAAGCGATCGCCCGTTATTGCACGCCATGTCGCAAGGCCTGCCGCTGGTGGCGCAGCCCTTTGCGGCACTTGCCCAAAAACTGAATCGTACAGAAGACGCCGTCATCACCCGGTTGGACATCCTCTACCGTGCCGGATTGCTAACCCGCATTGGTGTCATTGTTCGGCACCGTTCCGTTGGGTGGTCGTCTAACGCCATGGTGGTTTGGAAAGTCCCCCAAGACCGCATGATCGCCGCCGGCGAGGCCCTTGCCAAACATCCCGGTGTGACCCTGTGCTATGAACGTGTTACGGTTCCAGGTGTCTGGGATTACAGCCTTTATTCAATGATCCACGCACGGTCGCGAGGCGAAGCACAGGCCATTCTGAAATCTGCATCTGCCTTGCCTGAGCTGGCGGGCATCGAGCATCAACCGCTCTTCTCCGTCCGTTGTTTCAAACAGACCGGTGCGGTGTTGCAAGATCGACGAGAAAGGGCTGCCTGATGCGCCGCAAACCCTTAGCCCCCGACGCGCTGGATGACATTGACC
This sequence comes from Pelagimonas sp., assembly GCF_058892305.1. Taxonomy (NCBI): domain Bacteria; kingdom Pseudomonadati; phylum Pseudomonadota; class Alphaproteobacteria; order Rhodobacterales; family Roseobacteraceae; genus Pelagimonas; species Pelagimonas sp. The sequence continues at coordinate 23,956 of NZ_JBZXVN010000006.1, read as the reverse complement.
GGCAATTGATCAACCAATTGCAAGACGGTTTTCCACTGTCCAATCGCCCCTTTGCCGAGGTCGGCGAGGCGCTGGGCACCGACGAAGACGATGTTCTGAAACGTCTGGCCCATCTGCGTGAAATCGGAGCGATCACCAGGTTCGGGCCGTTTATCGACGCCGCTGCGATGGGCGGGGCGTTTTGCCTATGTGCCATGGCGGTGCCGGAGGAACGATTCGAAGAGGTCATGACTTTGGTCAATGCCCACAAGGAGGTGGCGCATAATTATGAACGTGCCCATCACCTGAATATGTGGTTCGTTTTGGCCTGTGACCAACCGAGCGGTATTGACGAGGTGGCGGACCGGATTGAGGCGGAAACCGATATCGAGGTGAAGCGCTTTCCGAAACTCAAAGAATTCTTTATTGGCTTCAAGGTCTCGGCATGACAATTGAAACGATTGACCGCAAAATCCTCACCGCTACCCAAGGTGGGCTCCCTTTGACGGCACAGCCCTATGCCGAGGTGGCGGGCTGGCTTGGCCTCGAAGAAGCTGAGGTAGTGTCGCGTATCCAAACAATGATCGACAGTGGCGTTATCCGCCGGATTGCCGTTGCGCCCAATCATTATGCGCTGGGCATGGTGGCCAATGGCATGTCGGTTTGGGACGTTGATGATGCCGTGTCCGAAGAGTTGGGGGCACAGGTTGGCGCGCTCGACTTTGTCAGCCATTGCTATTTGCGCCCGCGTGCCCTGCCGGAATGGCCCTATAACCTTTTTGCGATGCTACATGGGTCGACCCGAGACGAGGTTGAGGCACATCGCGCCGAGGTGATTGCCATTTTGGGCGATGCCTGCCGATCCAACGATATTCTCTATTCTACGCGCATCTTGAAAAAGACCGGGATGCGCCTGACCAAAGGACGCTGAGCTATGTTCCGCCTTTCCCAATATATGCAACAGCTTAAGACCCCGACACCGGTACGTGTGCGCCGTGGATCGGGCGGGGTGAAACCGGTGGTGATCTGGAATATGACCCGGCGCTGCAACCTGAAATGCCGCCACTGTTATACAACATCGGCCGATGTGCAGTTCCCCGGAGAGTTAAGCCACGATCAGGCGATGGGGGTTTTGGATGACCTCAATGATTTCAAAATCCCGGCGCTGATCTTGTCGGGGGGGGAACCCTTGTCGCGGTTTGATTTCTTTGATCTGGCCAAGCGTGCGCGGGAATTGGATTTCCGCTATCTGGCGCTCTCGACCAATGGCACCAAACTGACCGGCGACGCGGTGGCCAAGGTGGCCGATCTGAACTTTGACTATGTCGGGATTTCCATCGACGGCGTCAAAGATTTCAACGATTGGTTCCGCGGCCAAGAAGGCGCTTATGACGAAGCGCTTCATGGCATTCGCGAATGCAAAAAACGCGGTATCAAAGTAGGCCTGCGGTTCACCATCACCGAAGACAGCGCCCATATGTTGGACGATATGCTTGATCTCTGTGACGCGGAAGGGGTTGATAAGTTTTACCTTTCCCATCTTGTCTATGCCGGTCGAGGTGACAAGCACCGTGGTGACGATACCGAACACAAACGCACCCGCAAGGCGATGGATACATTGATCCAACGCGGTTGGGATGCGATCCAAAACGGCAAGCCGCTTGAGCTTGTGACCGGGAATAACGACGCGGATGCGGTGTATTTCCTGAAATGGGTCCAAGAGAATTTCAGCGCCGAACAAGCCGCTCAGGTGCAATCGCATCTTGAGGCTTGGGGCGGAAACTCCTCCGGTTTGGGAGTGGCGAACATTGATCCGCTAGGCCGGGTTCACCCCGATACCTATTGGTCCGATTACACAATCGGTAACGTCAAATCGACACCCTTCACCCAGTTGTGGACTGGCGATGATCCGATGTTGGCAACCTTGCGCCAACGCCCGCGTCCGCTCAAAGGGCGCTGTGGCGAATGTGCTTTCAAGGACGTCTGCGGTGGCAACACCCGCATACGTGCCCTGCAAGTTACCGGTGATCCATGGGCCGAAGATCCGGCGTGTTATATGTCAAACCAAGAGGTCGGTATTGACGAACACGTTGGCGATGGCGTTGTCGTGACCCCATTCCGCGGCAAACGTCACGATCCCAAACACCAGTTCTTGTGACATCGGCGATGGCCTCATCGCTTCCTGTGTCGCCTGTGGCCGTTTCGCAGGTGACAATTGGCGTTGATGCGCGACACGCGGGGGCTATATCCTTTGGCGACGCAGTGAAAAAGAGCCTCGCAATGACCAAGACCGCCCTGATCGTAACCCATGGCAGCCCCTCTGATGCCGAGACACAGGAACAGGCCTTGGCCGATCTGGCGCAAAAGGTTGCCGGGTTCCTACCGGGGTGGGATATTCGGAGTGCCACTTTGGCGGCTCCGGGGCGGTTTGAAGAGGTGTTAGACGCCATGGATGGCCCTTTGGTCTATCCCTATTTCATGGCACAGGGCTATTTCACCGGTCGTGTTTTGCCCAAACGTTTGGCCGACTACGGCCTCTCGCCAATGCGCCCATTTGGTGTGGACCCGGCGTTGTTGGATGTGGTCGAGGCCCGGCTTGTGACCTGTCTTCGAGACAAAGCGTGGCAAGCGGATGAAACCGCACTTTTGGTGGCGGCCCATGGGTCCGCGGTGTCCAAACGAAGCGCAGACGCGGCCAATGATTTCGCGGCGGCTCTCCAGGAACGTCTAAAGTTTCGCGATATTCGCACCGGATTTGTCGAAGAAGAACCGTTCTTGGAACCGATGGCCAAAGGATTGGGACAGGCGATTTGCCTGCCGTTTTTTGCGCTAGTCGCCGGCCATATGATCGAGGATGTGCCAAACGCACTTGCCGCCGCCGGTTTTGACGGGCCGGTGTTGCCATCCTTTATAGATTGGTCCGAAACGGCCCAAGTGATTGCGCAGGCTTTGCGCATAGAACAAGAGGAGGCAGCGTGATGCAGCTTCGCCAAACAACACTAAAATTGAAACTGATCCTGTACCCGTTTGTTGCCGCTGCCGTGGCGATCAACCTGTTTATGCTATTCTTGCTCGGGCAGGCGGTGGGCTTGCCGATCATGTCATCATTGACGGCGCTTCTCATCTCAATCCCACTTGGCATTCCGGCAACCTATCTCACGGCGCATTGGGTCCAAGGGTTGATCAATGAGGGCGAAGGCCGCGCGTAATCGCGAGGCCAAGGCGGCCAAAGGTCGACAAACCGCTTTGGCTTGCTTTTGGGCTGGGAATATGTATTCTATTTGCAGAATGTCTTGGAGGGCGTTTAGATGCCAGGTTTGATCAGACTCTATATACAACAGGTCATAACGGGCTTTGGCCTTGCGGCGTTGTTTGTTGGGATGTTGCTTTGGATGAACGTTGCCAATCTTGGTTCGTTGATCGGCGCGTCTGATATTGGCTGGGTCGCAGTTGTCATGCTCTGGGTTTTTAACGGCATCGTTTTCGCCGGGGTGCAATTTGCGATTGTTATCATGCGCATGGAGGGGCGAGACCCGTCTGGTGGGAAACGCGAACCTCGGGTGACCGGCGAACGCGCGCACGTAAAGGTTGCCGAAGAAAAGCGTCCGGAGATGCTCGGTCGCAAATAGTTTTCCGACAGCGAAAACCATGTAAACCGGTTCCAAAAGGGGCCGGTTTTTTGTTGGGTAGGTCGGTTAAAAGTGAGGTAAAACCGTGCTTGGCGAGGTCAACTTGCCGCCGCCTGTCTATGTGGAAAAGCGGCGGGAACCAAGTCTACCGTGTGGGTCGTGCATTCCCGAGGACCTGTATATACAGGTGGGTGCCAGGTAACGAAGCCACGGCAACGACAGAGCCAGCTCCCTCGGATTTGCTTAAGGCCACCGGAATGGACCCGTTCACGCGTAGTATAGAACCCGCCAAGCCCTGACATAGGGTAGGGGGATCACGCCGACAAGGGCTGCTTGTCCTCGGGGGACGCAGTTTGCCCAGAAAGATGTGCCAAAAGCGAGCTTTCAAAGAAATGCTGCCAGCCTCGGGTGCAAACATCATTGCAGGCAAGCTGGGGCGTCAGGCCCAGATGTGATAGCGTGATGCGGGACCCGTCGCCATCCGGCAGGATTTGCCAAATCAAGGACGTCCCTTGCCACTCAGTGGTATCAGCCACGTCTTCAATGATCATATGGGCCTCTGTGCAGGTCCAGACATAGGTGCCATCACGGGTACCAAAGTCAAAGCTGACATGCGAATTTCCAAACCGAACGGTCGCACCGGTTGGCGTTTTTTCAACCCGTGTTGACCACCAAATGTCCATCTCGTCGAAAATGGCTTTGCGGGCTGCCTCCAGTGTGGCGGGGGTCCGAATGGTCGCGGTGTAATCGTCGCCCATGGCGTGAAGATGGCCAAGAAACCCGTGCCAGCCCTTGTCGAGCGCAAGGACAAGGCCATAGCCCTCACCGTCGTCGGGTAGGCCAGAGTGTTCGAGCGTTAGCTCAGTGCCGCCGGGGGCCGGGGCCAGACGCCAATCAACGGTCGACATCATGCCTTGCATTGGACCAACGGTAAAGCTCCAGCGCATGTGTTCGTGCGGCGTGGCCTTTTCAACGGTGCCCCAGCACATGCGTTCGCCATCGGCCGCAGAGAGAAGCGTATAGGGGTGTCCCTCGCGCAGATCGTCAGCGGCGGGATGGAACCATTTTCCCATCAACTCGGACTTGGTAAGATGATCCCAAACGATGGTTGGCGAGGCGGGGAGGAAGACAGTTTTGCGAAGTGTTAGTGTCATTCTTTGGTCTCCAAATCAGAAAGGGTCTCATGCAGGGCGGATAGATGGCCGTCCCAGAAGGTTTCGAAGTAATTCAACCAGTTAACGACGGGTTTGAGCGCGTCTGGGTTCAAAGACGATAGGGTTTCCCGCCCGGATCGGCGCATTTGGATCAGGTTGCCATCTTGCAATACAACCAAGTGTTTTTTCACAGCGGCGCGGGTCATGTCACAATGGGCGGTGATCTCAGCCAAGGTCATTTCGCGGGCTGACAAACGGCGCAAAATGTCCCGGCGTGTCGGATCGGCAAGGGCGCGAAAGACCGGTTGCAGGTCGGGCGCGGGGGTGAGTTGCGCGCTCATGGCGTCACCGGAATAAAGTCAAAGGCCCCGTCTTGATAGAGCAGAGTCACACAGGGTTCTTCCGGCACGCAGGACGAAATATGCGCAAGGTTCGCAGGGATTTCATAGTAGCCACCCGGACCAATGCGCGTGGCGCTGACGGGGTCTTGGTCGGCGGTGACGTGGGTCATTTCACCCGACACCATCAAGCCAATCATCGCAGCCGATTTGGTATGTGCGGGGCTTTGCACTCCTGCCGGAAGGCGCACCATTGCAAAATAAGGTTCACGCATCCGATCACCGCGCAATGGGGCAAACCCAACCCCTTGGGGTGTCTGTGCCCAGTCAAATGACTCGGAAGGGATGAGGGTGATGTCGGCTAGTACCGCGACCGGCGCTTGGGCCAAACCGAAGACAGTCATGAGGATGGGCAAAAGGCGGGGCATGTTGGCTTTCAATATGATTCCATTTGGTATCCTATTGATAGGGTGCCAAATGGTATCCTGTCAAGGGGCAAACTTTCTTACCCGCTCATCTGCTATACGGTTTGGGGTGTTGGCTTGTCTTTGTTCATGAAATGTTCATATTGTTTGCCATGGATACGCGCGGACTGTCAGAATTCGAAAACATGCAACCCGGTCAGGTTTTGGCACGCGGCGTGGCGCGGCATTTGGCCAGCCTTGGCTATGCAACGATTGAGGAATTTGTTCCTGATCGTGGTTTGCGCGTTGATGTCATGGCCCTTGGGCCTAAGGGGGAGCTATGGATTGTCGAGTGCAAATCCAGCCGCGCCGATTTTATGAGCGACGGCAAATGGCAGGGCTATTTGGAATGGTGTGACCGCTATTTTTGGGCTGTGGATCAGGATTTTGATGTCGATTTGTTACCAGAGGACACCGGCCTGATCATCGCCGATGGCTATGATGCGGAAATTTTGCGTATGTCCCCCGAAGACAAATTGGCCGGGGCGCGGCGCAATAAGCTTGTCCGGAAATTCGCCTTTCACGCAGCGCGACGGTTGCAATCCCTGCGTGACCCTAGGCTTTCAGGGCTTTTGGGGGCAGGAGACTAGGGCCGGTTTTTGTAGCAACGCGGCGTGCCGACCAGAGCACGGAGGGATCGCCGCCAAACTATAGCCTAAACCGGTGTACCGGCGCTTTGGGTTTTTTCACGCCAAGCGATCATAAGCGCCGCGATAAGTAAGCCAGCCACGCTAGACAGTATCAGCGGTATCAAACTGCCTTCGGATTTTGGCGCAAGCGCAAAGCCAGCAAAGACCCAGCAGAAGAGATTGGCGATTTGCGCCGGTGTCATGGCTTTGCTGAAACGGACCAAAAAAAGGACGGTGAGCGCGCAAACGAGGACGGCCTCGGAAATGGACCGATAGTGATCCAAGAGTCTTAGGGCCGCAAACGACTGGGTCGAGGCGCTGTAGCTAAAAAGCGTCCTCCGGCCTAAAGTGGTTTTGTGAACAGCTATAGGTGATCTGCCTTGAGATTGCCAAACAACGCCGAATGACCAAAAAACGTAGCAAAAGCGACAATGAAACCAAAGAGGTAACGCAGGTGGCGGGCAACCATTTAGGTTTTGACTTTGCGTGCCGTCGCGATTGCCGATTTTAGCTCTTCGATGATTTCGTCGGCTTCTTCGGGGTCAAAATCCATGGGGATTTCCATGTCACCGGCGAAAATGAACAAGCGGATCATGCCCTGATCCGTCGGGCCAATTTGAAGGTTGGCTTCAATCTCGCGTTCGGTGTTGATACCCATGGTCTTATCCAATGCTGTTTGGCCCATACTGCGGGGTTCAGGGGGTAAAGCCAAGAGGCTTGAGTTGCAAGCGTACAGCGGTAAGTTTGAGATATGGATATAGAATTGAAACACCTCGGACCCGGTGACGCAGAATGGTTGGTTGACCAACATGCCCGGGCCTATGCCGCATCAGAAGGGTTTGACGATTCCTTTGGTGTCTTGGTCGCGCAAATTCTGGCGGATTTTGAAGCAGGACATGATGAAACCTGCGAACGGGCATTTGTAGCGTGGTCAGGGAAAAGGCGACTTGGGTCGGTCTTTTGTGTTCGCGTGACGGATAAGATCGCCAAATTGCGGCTTTTCTATTTGGTTCAAGAGGCACGAGGGCATGGGGTTGGGCAACGCCTGTTGAACGCTTGCATGGATTTCGCCCAAAGTGCGGGCTTTGAACAGATGCAACTTTGGACCCACGCAAGCCACAAAGCGGCCTGTGCCCTATATGCGAAAAACGGATGGCAGCTCCTGAGTTCCAAGCCGGTGCACAGCTTTGGGGTCGATCTGGTCGAGCAAGCTTGGCAGATCGTTTTTCCCCTGAAAGTGTGATATTAAATTTCTGGTGGATTCGCTCTTGCATTCAAATAAGGCTGGGGGTAAATCCACCGCCAGTGCCGCCTTAGCTCAGTAGGTTAGAGCGCCTGATTGTGGATCAGGAGGTCCCCCGTTCGAGCCGGGGAGGTGGTACCATCAATCCCATGACATTATTGGTTTTTTAGCGACTTCCTGTGGCATGGTTTTGTGTCGGTTCCCTCGGAGTTCCCTCAGAGTTCCCTCGACCTCATTTTTCCTTGGATTCGCGCCCGAGTGCTTGTTGCGCCGCTTTGCGAGGGCTCCTAAGATCGACCTGCGCTTGACCTTTGTCAGTGCACTTAATCGGGTGTCGCGAATTTGCACTCTGGAAACCGCAGAGATCAGGCGCAAGCATCGACGCCTCGCAACCTGACTTCTAATCATCATTAAACCGACTGCGACATATAGGGGGTTGCCGCTTGCATCGGCTTAATCGACGCTTGTCTCGATTTGAAACCTATCAGCTCAGCCTGTACATCGCGGCCCCCCCCGATGACCGGACTGAGCGCCCTCAGATCTTGGCAAATCCATTCTTAGAACAAGAAATCACTGGCCGAGAGCACCTCAACACCATCCAACATCACCGCGAAGTCAGCGCCAGACTCTCCACCTAGGTTAACCATCATCAATCCCAGTCCTTCATCAAACCACACTTCGCCCAAAGCACCCGTTGGGGCGGTCACATAGGTCAATCCGGGTGAGAGAGCAGACAAATCCAGAATGTCTTGGCCCGCTGTGAAATCCACAATCCGGTCCATTGCCCCCATCGCCGGGCTGTCCGATGAATTTCTAAATACAAACATATCGTTTCCGGTTCCGCCGGACAATGTGTCTTGTCCCGCTCCACCAATAATTCTGTCTGCGCCGGACCCACCAAAAATCGCGTCATTTCCGCTGCCGCCTTCAAGCGTATCAGAGCCGCGATTGCCCGCCACAAGGTCATTCGACGCGCCTGAATAGATCCGATCATTGCCGTTGCCACCGCGCAGGAGATCAAAACCCTCCCGGCCCAACAAAAGGTCGTTTTGGTTGCCTCCGGATATCAAGTCGTCGCCAGTGCCGCCATTTATTGTGTCATTTCCGGCGTTTCCATAAAGCGTGTCGTTGCCGTTGCTGCCGTCCAAGCGGTCAAAACCCGCGCCGCCTGACAAAACGTCGCGTCCGCCTCCGCCAAACATGCGGTCGCTGCCGTCTCCGCCCAGCATGAAATCATTGCCTGCGTTACCGGCCATCAAATCAGCGCCATCACCGCCTTCCAAGCGGTCGCTGTCAACGCCGCCCTGGAGAGTGTCATTTCCGATTTGCCCTTCAATTGTGTCCGCGCCACCGGCCCCTGCAATCCGGTCAGATTGCGATGATCCGATGAAAATGTCATCCAGTTCGGACCCTGTTTCTGAACGCCCAACCGCAGCAAGAGCGGTTGGGTCAGACGCACCGTTGAAGACCATACTTCCGGTGTCGATGTCCGATGCCTCAATGCCAATTAACTCGATGGCTCCGTAAGACGAGGAAATCAAAGCGTGGCCCTGAATGCTTGTCGAGATCGAAATATTATGCGATTGCAATGATTTGATTTCGCGAAAATCCAAAATGTCGTCTTCTGGATTGAAATCGAGGATGACATCCGTTGTTGTGCCTCCGTCCTCTTCATCTTCGAAAATGAACCGATCAGATCCGCCGCCTCCCAGCATAAGATCATTCCCCAACCCGCCGTAGATCAAATCATTGCCGAGCGTTCCCAAGACAATATCATTTCCACCGGCATCCGGTCCGTTATGCACAGAATAGGTAAAACCATCGCCTTCTAGCATCGAGATATGGAAAATCCCGGTCGCACCAATGCCGAAGTCAACGCGTTCAAGGGCATATTGATCGCCTGAAAAATGATTTTCGACCCGAACATGCCCCTGCAATAACGGGGTGGAGCTGTTTCGATACGTCAAAACAAGATCGGTGTCCGAGCGTTGGATGTTGAGGCTTCGGATAGCCTCATAGAGTGTTGAATACTCGGAAAACGTGACTTCATCCATATTGTGGGTCAGCCAGCCCGTCGTGATCACTGCTGCATCACCATTGTCGCGAATGGTGTCGCTGCCTGATCCATCCGATGCGACAAGATACGTGTCACCCCCGTTTCCTCCGACCAAAAGGTCGTTGCCGGTGCCAGTTGAAATTGTGTCGTCTCCGTCGCCACTTACAACCGTGTTGTTGCCATTTCCAGCGTTGATCAGATCGACGCCGGCGCTGCTTGTGATCCGGTCATTGCCATCTGCCGCAGTGATGGTATCGCTGCCTTGGCCGGTTGTGATGTGGTTGTCGCCTGCGCCTGCATCGATCCGGTTGCCACCGTTTCCGGCGGAAATGCTGTCATTGTCCGCCCCGCCGAAAATCATGTTGTAACCTTCACCGGCATCGACAAGGTTATTGCCGTCTCCAGTGAAAATCGTGTCATTGCCGTCTCCGGCAAATACGGTGTCGTTGCCATCGCTTGCCCCGATGAAGTCGTCCCCAGCCAGCGCCATGATACTGTCGGCAAGAGAGGTCCCCGCCAGAATATCATTGTCGAGGGAGCCTAAAAAACTGTCAGCCAAACGATACTCAGTTGTTCCAAATTGCAAGATTTCGACCGGAGAGCCGTCATAATGGTCGACGATTTCTATGCTCAAGGGGCCATAACCTGGTTTGCGAAATCGGTACGGTTTGCTGGGCAAGGTGATTTCGAGATTGTCGCCAATGCGCGCGACGGTTGCCCAAGATTGGTACCCGAAGGACGCTGAAGAATAGAGCCCTCGTCCTCCTGAAATGGTATCGACAGCACCGTCGCCCCCCTGATCCCAAATAGAAACTGTTGAACCGCCGCTGCCTTGCCACAAAACGTACTCATCCGCGCCGTCCGCTCCGGTGAGAACATCAACGCCGCCCAAAGACGTCAGGGTGTCATTCTCTGATGTGCCGACAAGGGTGTCATTGCCAGAAGTGCCCAAGATATCAGCCATTCCACGTCCTTTAATTCCTTTGGGTGTGGAAATTCCTTAGGGTTGCTGTAAATTCGCTGTCAATGAAGCGTGCATAAGCATCTGCTTATTTCACTATGGGTCCGCACTTGTTTCATTAAAAATCAATAGCTTGGTGGGGGCGGAATGCCTAGGCGTTTTTGGAGAGAGCTTGCTGGATCGAAAGGGCGGGGCATCGGGCTACGTGTCTGGATTCTTGCTGTTCTTATCATTCTACAAGCGGCCAGCGCCCTATTCTTTGTGGATGATGTCGTCGCGGACTACCAGGCCATCGGAATGGATCCTCATACAACCTATGAAGCGACTGCAGTTCTCGCCTTGGTTGTTGGGGTGGTGTTCGGTGCCTTTGAGATGGTCCGGTCGGTGACGCGCTGGGTGCGGGCTGAAACGACTTTGGATCAAACCAGAAAAGCATTTTCTGAATTGGTCTTGGAGCGGTTCGAGACTTGGCAATTGACCAAATCTGAATCGGAGGTCGCTTTGTTGACCTTGAAGGGATTTGATTGCGGCGAGATTGCCACTTTGCGCAACACAGCGGATGGCACTGTTCGCGCCCAACTCTCACGCATTTATGTGAAATCGGGTATGGGGAACCGAGGTCAGTTTGTGTCGGTCTTTATTGATCAGCTGCTGGACAGCGATGCCCATGCCGATACATTTGGGAAAATGCCATAGCAAAGTCGTTCCCCTGTGTGCCACCGTTTGGTGTGAGCGGATGTCATTGCCAGCTCAATAACTTGCCGGTTGCTGCCCAGCTGCTGGGCGGGTGCTAAGGGTCCTGCCCGATAAGGGGCAAATCAGAACTCTTGCCCAGGCAGCAAGGCATATTGGACGGTGCCGGTTACAGGCTCCAATCCATGTGTTTGAAATCTTCACGAAAAGCAAAACGCTCAAGATGGCTGTCGATGACATTGCGCGCAGGGGTCACGGCGTCTTGGTCCTTTAAAGCAAAGCGGACGGTCAGGCCCGCGTCATCTGCGCTAAGAAGGGCCTGACCCATTGGAAAGTTACAGGTGCCTTCGGTGTCACTATGGCTCACCTCGATCTTGTGCGCGAAGTGTTTGCAAAGCTGTTGCAGGTATTTGGAACCGTTTGGTGTGGCGAATGTTCCAGTTAGCTCAAACATGTGGAGGTCCTTATCTGATAGAAAAAGTCAGTTAATACTGGACTCGCCTTTTTCAAGCGCTTAATCAAGCCCTGAAATTTATAACGCAAAGCCAGCCCTCAGGTCAGCCATGCGACAAAGCAGGAGTTAAATATGCTCAAGTCGCTCGCCTTGTCCCTGTCTGTGATGGCCACTTTGGCCCAGGCTGAAACCGTCTCGGTCGAGACCTATACCGGCATCGTCGATGTGCCGCTAGCGCCGGAAAAAATTGCCGTTTTTGATGTGGCTGCGCTCGATACACTTGCTGCGCTCGACGTGTCCCCCGATGGCGTCGTGGGGCCGATTTATGTAACGTATCTGGATGAGGCCAAGGCCGGTGCGGCCTCTGTTGGCTCTTTGTTTGAGCCCGATTTTGAGGCCGTGGCAGCAATGGCTCCGGACCTTATTATTGCCGGTGGTCGGTCCGCCAAAGTGGCCCCAGACCTGGCCAAGATCGCCCCAACCGTCGACATGACGATCTGGGAAGACACCATTGGCCAGGGCCTGGCCCGCCTAGATGCCTATGGCAAGATCTTCGGCAAAGAGGCAGAGGCCAAAGCGCTCAGCGAGGCCTTTGACGCCAAATTGGAAGCCACCAAAGCGTTGGTGGCCGATCAAGGCTCTGCTATGATCGTTATGACCAACGGGCCCAAAGTGTCGGCCTATGGTTCTGGTGGCCGCTTTGGATGGTTACACACGGCGTTGAATCTCTCCGAGGCGGTGCCCGAGGTGGAAAAAACCACCCATGGCGAGGCGATTAGTTTTGAGTTCATCCGTGATGCCAACCCAGACATCTTGATCGTTGTGGATCGTCTGGCCGCTATTGGCCGCGAAGGTGAACGTGCTGCGGCGACCTTGGACAACGAGTTGGTCCATCAGACAAAGGCCTGGAAAAACGGATCAGTGATCTTTCTCGATAGCGGCCCGCTTTATATCGCGGGTGGCGGCATCCAGTCTATGACCAAGACCCTAGATCAGATTTCTGCGGCGTTTTCCGGAAGCTGATTTATGACCAGAGGCATGGCGGGAACAGTTGGGCTTTTGGGCCTCTTGGCGCTCGCCATGCTGTCGTTATTTGTTGGGGTGATTGACATGTCACCCCTCGATGTGTTGCGTGACCCCGATGCGCTGCGTCTGGTGGTGCAAAGCCGCTTTCCCCGAACCATTGCCGTGATCATAACCGGCGCCGTTCTGGCGATTTCGGGCACGATCATGCAACAAATCCTGCGCAATCGCTTTGTCGAACCGATGACGGCGGGAACCGGGCAGGGGGCTGCTCTTGGCATCTTGATTGCGACCGTTGTGATGCCCGCGGCCCCACTTTTGTTGCGCATGACACTGGCCTCGGCCACGGCACTCATTGCAAGTCTTGGGTTCTTGGCCATCGTGCGGCGGTTGCCGCCAACCCAGCCGCTGCTCACCCCTTTGGTGGGGATGGTCTATGGCGGTTTGCTTGGGGCGGCAGTGACGTTTTTTGCCTATCAATATGACCTGCTGCAATACATCGACGTCTGGATGTCGGGTGAATTTTCCGGTGTCTTGCGAGGGCGCTATGAGCTGCTCTGGATTGCGGCGGCGGTTGGCGCATTGACCTATCTGATTGCTGACCAACTGGCCATTGTTGGGCTCGGGCGCACGGCGTCGGTCAACCTTGGTCTGAACTACATACAGGTTGTGCTTTTGGGCTTGGTGGCGGTTTCAATCGTCACAGCGTTGACGGTTGTGACCGTTGGCATGATCCCTTTTGTCGGGCTTGTTGTCCCCAATGTCATTTCGCGCCGTTTTGGCGATAACCTGCGCGCGACCCTACCCATTGTGGCCTTGATGGGGGCGGGGCTGGTGCTTGTTTCTGACATATTGGGGCGGCTGTTGCGCTACCCGTTCGAAATCCCGGTGGGCACAGTCTTTGGCGTGATCGGGGCGGTCGTTTTCCTTTGGCTGCTGTATGCGGGGCCGCGTCATGCACGCTAGGCGGATGTGGATTTTGATCGGCGTCTTGGTCCTGTGTTGCGCGGCGTTTATGACCTTGGGCGCGCGGGGCAATTGGGGGTTCGTTCTACCGTTTCGCGGTGCAAAGCTGGGTGCGCTATTGGTTGTTTCGGTGTCGGTTAGCACCGCAACCGTTCTATTTCAGACAATCACCCAGAACCGGATTTTGACGCCGTCAATCATGGGGTTTGATGCGCTGTTTGTCTTGCTTTTGACCGGCGCGGTATTTTCGCTTGGCGGGCAGGGCTATGTGCAACTGCCGCCTGTTGCGGTGTTTTTGGTGAATGTCGCGGCTTTGGTGGCCGCGTCTTTGATCCTCTTTGGGACGTTGTTGTTTCAGGCGCGCCATGATTTGATGCGGATGATCCTGACCGGAATTATCTGCGGAACATTGTTTCGCTCTCTGACCGGCTTCATGCAGCGAATGATTGATCCCAATGAATTCGCGGTCATCCAGGTCTCAAGCTTTGCCCGTTTCACTCAAATCGACACCGACCTACTTGGGATTGCGACGGTCCTATTGGGGATCGCGCTTTTGGCCTGTTGGCGGATGCGGTTTCGTCTGGATGTTCTGGCACTCGGCCATGACGCGGCGACAAATCTGGGTGAAAACCCGCGACGCGGCCAGATCGAAGCGCTTGTTCTCATTGCGGTTCTTGTCTCGGTGTCGACGGCTTTGGTTGGCCCGGTGGCCTTCCTTGGGTTGTTGGTGGTTTCGATTGCGCATCTGATCACCCCAAGCCCCTATCATCGCGTACTTTTGCCCTCTGCTGCCTTAATCTCGGCGATCACCTTGGTGGGCGGGCAAACGATTATGGAACGGGTGCTACAGCTCTCAACTCCGCTGTCTGTTGTTGTCGATGTCTTGGGCGGCGTTGTTTTCCTTGTCTTGCTGCTAAAAGGAATGAACAAATGATTTCCATCTCCGAGGTCTCTTTCCGCTACGGTCCCACGCCGATTTTGCACAACGTGACGTTGGACATTCCTAAGGGCGGGATCACGGCCTTGGTTGGGGCCAACGGGGCGGGGAAGTCGACATTGTTGGGGGGGATCGCGCGCCTTTTGCCGTTACAGAGCGGGGCGATCAGCGTGGATGGACTCGATGTGACAACCACAAAAAGCGATGTCTTGGCGCGTAAACTGGCGATTTTACCACAGTCTTCTGAGGCCGCACCCCGGCTAACAGTGCGCGAGCTGGTCGGATTTGGCCGCTATCCGCATCATAAGGGGCGGCCCGGGGCACAGGATCTTGCCCAAATTCAGAACGCATTGGAGGCCTTTGACCTTGTCGCGCTTGCCGATCGTGCGCTTGATAGCCTGTCTGGCGGGCAACGCCAGCGCGCGCAGGTGGCGATGACCTTTGCCCAGGATACGGACTATGTGTTGTTAGATGAACCCCTTAACAATCTTGATATTGCTGCCAGCCGCTCTCTTATGGCGTTGCTACAAGGTTTGACCCGCGATCATGGTCGGACCATTGTTACGGTTCTGCATGATATCAACTATGCCTGTGCCTACGCGGATCACATGGTCACTCTGTCACAAGGGCGTCTGGGTCCTTGTGGTGCCCCAAGTGACATCGTGTCTCAAGACCTGCTGGCTGAAATTTTCAACACAGATGCCGAGGTCCTTCGGCATGAGGATCGGGTTTTGGTTCAAGTCTAAGAAACGCATAAGTTTGGTTAAATCAGATGGAATTGATTTGGCTGAACGAAGGGCTCCCAAAGGCCCGTTTTCAAAGGGGTGTTTGTAAGGGATCTCTTTGTGAGTTCGGGCTGCATGGGCCTCAATTTTTGACGAAATACATATTATCTTCAAGTTCTTAACCTAGGCTTCGCGCGGGTGGTTTTCCAAGAGAATGATCAAAAAGTGACGTGGGAATATAGCGCCTAGGCCTTGTACTTTTTGGTCTGTCATTCTACAAAACGCTCATTCAAAACAGCCAGATTGACGCCTGGTCGGCGCTGTCCAGCAAAAGCTAAAATGGGACAGCACGATGAATCGTTCACTCAAGGGGCTTTTGCTCCTATCTACGTCTTTTGCCTGCGGGCAGGCAATTGCTCAAGAGACATCCCCAATGGACCTTGGTGTGATCCGTATCGAATCCGATGCGGCACAGGACCTGTTGGGAAATGCCCACATTACCGAAGAAGAGCTTGAAGAGCGCAATCCTGCGACGATGAAAGACGTCTTTGTTGGTGAATCCTCGGTCTCTGCCGGCGGCGGGGCTGCGATCGCACAAAAGGTATTTGTAAACGGTATCGAAGAAAGCCTTCTAAGCGTTACAATTGACGGAGCCCGTCAGAACAAATCGGCCTTTCACCATACCGGGAACGTCCTTCTTGATCCGTTCATGCTAAAATCCGTCGCGGTGAGCGAAGGTATTGCACCGGCAGATGCAGGGCCAAGCGCTTTGGCTGGCGCGATTGCCTATACGACAAAAGACGCACGCGAGCTCTTGGCTGAGGGGGACAATTTCGGGGGGCGCCTGTCTCTTGGATACGACAGCAACTCCGAAGGCTGGCGTCGATCACTTGCTGTTTTTGGTCGCCAAGGCGGATTTGAGTGGCTGCTCAGTGGGACACAGCACCAAAGTGACGATTATGTTGATGGTGGTGGGAAGACAGTTGCCGGCACCGAAGCGGATCTGAGCGACTATATGGTCAAACTCGCTTTTACTACGAATGAGGGCAAGCGTCTGGCATTTACGGCGTCTGAAACCGAAGACACCGGCCTACGGTCCGCCCAAGCGGGGCCCGGTGGCATCTTGTTTACACGGCCTGATTTCGCCGAAGTTGTGGGTGTCGCCAATCTTGCCACGCCAGCGTTGTCGCGCCGTTTGTCTTATACCTTCACCTACACAGATGAAAACCCGTCCGACGTCTTTTCGCCAACTGTTCAGGTCAGCTACAACGAGCAGGAGATTGATGCGTCAGGTGTCTGGGGGGTAAACTCAAGTTTTAGCGGGACCGTTAGAAACGAATGGCTCCTTGGGAACGGCTCTCTCACCGCCGGACTTGATTTTTTCCATGATACCGCAGAAGGCAAAGGCCGTGGCCCAGGGGCGTTTGCGTCCTCAGGCAAGGAAGAGCTGCGCAATATCGGGATGTTCTTTCAAGCGCGTCAAGATCTGACAGAGCGCCTGTCGGTGTCCTATGGCGCGCGCTATGATTGGCAATCTTTCAAGGGGGCCGACGGGTCCGAATTTGAGGATGGCGGCCTAAGCGTCAACGGAGCGATCGACTATCTTCTGACTGATGTCTGGTCTTTGAACGCCGGTCTGGCAAGCAGCTGGGGCGGGTATGAGCTGGGCGAGGCCGCTTTGGTCAACTTTGGCACTCCCTGGAGCTACGATGATCTCCATGCGTCGCGCGCAAACAATGCCCGCATCGGGGTGCGTTTTGACAATGGCGTTTGGACGGCGCAAGGGGCGCTATTTTACACGGCTGTCAATGATATATCTTCTGTCTTGCCGTCCAACGGGCAACGTGGCGGGGCCGCAGATTTGGTGTCGCGCGGATTTGATGGGTCAATAGGCTACACAGCCGACAGAGGCTTTGCCAAGCTCAACTATACCTACGCCGATGTCGAACTCGACAATGAGGTCGTGGGAACCACGGCATATTATTTGGGCCGCCCGATGGGGCATGTCTTTGCCTTAGAGGCCGGGTATGATGTCTCGGACGAGTTCGGGATTGGTGCCAATGCAGAGATTGCGTTGGACAACGATGACACCGATGTTTCGCTAGCGGGCTACGAGGTTGTGAACCTGTATGCGACCTACTCACCGCGAAAAGTTGAAAACCTTGAGGTTCGTTTGGATCTGCGCAACGCTTTTGATGAGACCTTTGTCTCCAGAAGTTCGGACGGGATCGATTCCTCGCGGGTGGTTGCCTTGAATGAACCGGGGCGCGCAATTTCTTTGACCGCGTCGTTCAATTTTTGACGCAAGCGGCCTTGTGGCTGGGTTTGGGCATGGAATATGTCGGTTAACCCGGCCACAGGTTGGAAAAGACGGCCGGTTGCGAAACTTTGATTTTTCGTGGCCGGTACATGACACACAAGCGAGACCCGTTCGACGCCTCTATGGCAGAGGCATGTCGGCAGCGAGGTCAGATGTATAGGTATTGAACCCCCATATTTGACCAAGGTAAGCGACCGTTTTGTTGCGCAAATGGCGCGATTGGGCACAGGGCAAACAATTATTCCGATGGTTATTATCAAGTTTATCGGAGTGTGTTTAAGCAGACCATCGGCAGCGACCGCTCTAGGGCTCAGCGACCTTTTCCTGATACCTAACTGAAAAGAGCTCGTTCATGTACAAGACCCTGTGCGGGATTGTCGCCCTGAGCAGTGCAAATGCTGCCTTTGCCCAAGTTATCCCCTTTGAAACCAATGCCATCTATCTCGGCACCATTCACCTTGAAGGTGGTGAATTCGATAACAAAGACGTCGATTCCGAAGAGCTAAGCCGCCGTAGCCCGGCGGATCTTGCGGACGTGTTTCGATCTGAACCGACCGTGACGGTTGGCGGATCACAGGCGGTGTCCCAAAAGCTCTATGTGAATGGGATCGAAGAGCCGAGCCTCAACGTCACAATGGATGGTGCGCGCCAGAACAACAAAATTTTCCACCACAATGCCACCAACTACATCGACCCCGGATTGCTCAAAGCTGTGCGCGTCGATCCGGGTGTCGCGCCTGCTGATGTGGGTGCCAACGCCTTGGCCGGGTCCGTGGCCTACGAAACCTTGGACGCCCGTGATCTATTGACCGAAGGCGACAATTTCGGCGGGCGTGTTCGTTTGGAATATACCTCCAATGGTGCCTCCTTTGGGACGAGCCTGACCCTTTTTGGCCGCTCAGGCGGGTTTGAGGCGCTGGGCTATCTGAAATATGCCGATGGAGACGACCAAATCAACGGGGCGGGCGATGATATTCTCGGATCAAGCACAATGCTTCAGTCCGGGTTGCTCAAGTTTGGCTATACCACCCAGAGCGGCTATCGCTTTGAAGTCTCGCATGAAAAAGTTCAAGATGCTGCTGTCCGTCCATTTCGGGCGAATATGCAGGATGATGGCGGCGGGCGTTTCCCTGCGACGCGCACCTATGATCTGACCCGGCAAAACACCGTGGTGAGCATTAGCCACGACACCCCCACGGACATGTGGGATCCGGAATTGATGTTGGGCTATAGCGTGACCGATTTGGACACGTCCTATGATGAGTCCAAGCAATTTGGCCGGGCCGATAGTTTTAGCGCCGTGTTCAAGAACACCTTTAGCCTGTCGTCTGGTACGGTGACTGCCGGGATCGATTTCTACAATGATGTGTCCGAATTTGATGATCGGGCTGGGTTTGCTACCGATGAAAAAGCGCGCAACACCGGTATCTTTGCCCAAGCGCGTCTAACACCGACTGACCGTACGCGTCTGTCCTTTGGTGCGCGCTACGACTTTCAACAATTTGAAGGCGTTGGCGGACATACGTCGGACAACAGCGGGCTATCGTGGAACGTTTCTGGCGAATATGCCCTGTCTGATGATGTGACCGTAAGTGCCGGTTACTCCCACGTTTGGGGCGGCATTGTTCTTGCTGAACCCTATATCCAGAATCCGGGCTGGGACTACGACGGCGAAGAGATTGATCCGGCCACCGCGCAAAACGTGTTTCTTGGCGTGAACGGGACAATTGGGGCTTGGACCTATGGGGCCAAGGTTTTCAAAACCGAACTTGAAAACGCGCGGGCCGCCTCTTGGCGTGGTGGTCATGCCATAACCACTAATGTGACATCACAAGGGTACGAGCTGTCGCTTGGCTATAATTGGGGGGACGGTTTTGCCAACCTCGCCTATGCGGATATTCGGGGCGAAAGCGAAGGGGATGCGGTGAGTTCCTACCCCGGCAATTATCTGATAATTCCGGTTGGTCGAACGCTGACTTTGCAGGCTGCTCATACCTTTGGCGACATTGGTGTAACCATCGGTGGGGATGTCGAACACGCCTTTGAGCTTAGCGATACCTTTGATCCATGGGCCGCTGATGGCGACGCTGCGACGATTGACGCCTACACGGTTGCCAACGTCTATGCGGATTGGACACCACGTCAGGCGAATGGCTTGGTGATCCGGGCCGAAGTCAACAACCTGTTTGATGCGGACTATTCGGCACGCGGAACCTATGGGCTGGATTACACCCACTATGAGGATTTCGAACCGCTGACCGAGCCGGGCCGCTCCCTGCGTGTGAGCGCGACCTACAACTTTTAGGGTGTTTTAAAAACAGAACCAGCCCGGTGTCTCGGGCTGGTTTTCCCGCTTGTTCTTGTCTCTAGGCGATGGCGGTTTGGGGCAACACAAATGGGGTCGTACCGGATGGAACACGCCCCACAGACAGCGCGCATTTATACGCCGAGCTTAGGTTTTGATCTGTCAAAACATCAGCGACCGGGCCGGAGGCGCGGATAAAACCACCGGTCATCAAGGTGATTTCATCGGAAAACATCGCGGTTAAGTTCAGATCATGCATGACGGCAATAACGCCGCCGCCTTTGCGCGCAAAGTCGCGTGCCAATGACATGACCTGAAGCTGATGGGCAATATCCAGAGCGGACACTGGTTCATCTAGGAAAAGCCATCGCGGGCCGTCTTTGGCCATGGGTTGCCAAACCTGCGCCAAAACCCGCGCCAATTGCACCCGTTGTTGCTCCCCCCCGGACAAATTCTGGTAAGGTTGGGAGGCATAAGACGATAGCCCAACCTTAGCCAAGGCCGCCATGGCGATCGTATCACATTGCCCTGAGGTGCTTTGATGCAACCCGATCTCGACAACTTCGAGGACCTTAAAGGGAAAGGCGAGCGCGCTGGCTTGGGGAAGAACACCGCGCATCGCCGCAAGTTGCCAAGGGCGCAGCGATTGAATGTTGACTCCGTTCATGGTGACCGTGCCCAAATAGGGCAAATCCCCGGTCAGGCTTCGCAAAAGCGTGGTCTTGCCTGAGCCGTTTGGCCCGACAATTGATGTGAGATGCCCCGGTTTGGCGGCAAAGTTAAGCCGGTTCAGAACGGTCTTTTTCCCAAGTGACACCGTGAGGTTGGTCGCAGTCAGCATGTCATAAATCCACAATGCCCCGCTGTCGCAGCAGGATCCACAAAAAGACCGGAGCCCCAATGATCGCGGTTACGATCCCAATAGGGAGTTCGCCCGGTGCGATGATGGTTCGGCTGATCATATCGGCCAGAACAAGCAAGGAGGCACCCAAAAGGGCCGCATTTGGCAAGAGAGGGCGGTGATCGGGGCCGCTGAATAATCGCAAGAGATGGGGGACCACAATCCCGATAAACCCAATGCCGCCCGCGACGGCAACCGCGGCGCCAGTGGCGGCAGCAACCGTTAAAACTGCGCGGTTTTTGAGCCGCTGGACATCAATCCCAATGTGGTGGGCGGTGGCTTCGCCTAATGCCAGAGCGTTTAATCCCCGGCCCAGAAATCCGGCACCAAAAACCGCAAGCCCCATGATCGGTCCCGCCACCCAGAGTTTGGTCCAGCTGGCCCCCGCCAAGGAGCCCAACCCCCAAAATGTCAGGTCTCGCAACTGATTATCATCGGCCATATAAACCAGAATACCCGTCGCGGCCCCGGCCATAGCGGCCAATGCGATCCCGGCCAAAAGCATGGTCGCAACCGATGTGCGCCCATGGCGCGTGCTCACCTTGTAAAGCAAGATCGTCGTTGCCCAGCCAAAGACAAAAGCGGCGATGGGAATGAGGTGCTTGCCCGCAATATCCTGAAGAAAAACCGGAAGGAGCGATCCAAGGACAATCGCCAGAATGGCCCCAAGGCTCGCGCCGGCGCTGACGCCAACGATGCCCGGTTCGGCCAATGGATTGCGAAACAACCCTTGCAAGACGGCCCCCGATGTCGCCAATGCCGCACCAACACAGAGCCCCGTCAAAAGGCGTGGCAGCCGTATATCGAACAAGACCACGCGCTCAACACGGCTAAGCTCTTGGTTGGTGAGCCATTTCAACGTGACATCGACCAAAGACATATCCGTTGCGCCCGTGCCTAAACTGAGCACCGACACGACCATCACAGACAAAACCAACCCCAAGCGCAGGGTGTTCACGCGGTTGGGGAAGGGGGCTTTGGTTGGCGCGTGGGGGGGCGTTTGGGTGATCTCGGCGCTCATCTTGTCAATCTTGATAAAGCGCTTGGTTCAACTCGGTGATAGCCTGCGCCGTACGTGGCCCGAACCCGAGCAGTTTCAGCCCATCCATTGTGACCAATGCCTGCTCCTGCGCCGCGGGAGTAATGGCCAGTGCCGGGAGCGAAAACAGGTCCTGAGCCGTCATTGCGTGCCCCCGCGCCATCATCAAGATCACATCAGGCGCGGCGGCGGCGGCCGCTTCGTCGGTGAACGGTTTGTAGCCCGTTAACCCGTTGATTGCGTTGACCCCTCCTGCCAATTTTATGATCGCATCGGCGGCGGTGTTTGACCCGGCAACCATCAATTTGCCCTCACCTGCATTGAGAAGGAACATCACCCGTTTTGGTGTTTGGGCTTGGGAATTTGCGACGGCGCTTTCCAAGGTTTGTGTCACGGTGTCCGACAACGCCTTGGCCTTGTCAGGCACTCCAAGGGCATCGCCGACAAGGGTGATTTTTTGGACGATGGCCTTGGTATCAAACCCCAGTGGTACAGACACAAATTCTACATCTGCGGCGCGGATCACATCTAGGGTCTCTTGTGGTCCCGCGCCCTCTTCCGCAAGGATAAGGGTCGCGCCGGTCGACAAAACGCCTTCGGGTGATAAGGCCCGCATATAACCAACATCCGGCAAGTCGGTTGCCGCATCTGGAAAGGTCGATGTCGTGTCACGCGCCAAAAGCCGATGCCCCTGATCCAATGCATAGACGATTTCAGTCACCGTACCGCCAACCGACAGGATGGTGGCGTGCGGGTTCTCGGTTTTTTGATGTTCCTGAGCGCTTGTGCTCCAAGCAATGGCCGCCCCAAAAAGCGCGACGAAAACGCCGACACCCCCGGCCAAGGCGCTTTTGCCGGTCATGCCGAGACACCTTCAAGTGCGGGGAGGTCAGCAACGATCTTGTTCCATTCCGCGCGGCTATCACGACCTTCAAAACCAACGCCAAAAGCTTGGAAAATTAACGCGCCGCGATTGTCAAAAGCCTCGACCGAAATGGCAGGGCCGCGTCGTGTTGGTTTGGTCACCGCCCAAACTTCGGCGACATGATCTTCGCGCAGATGCATGTCAAATCCGGGATCTAGGATGTTTTGCCATGGGCCCATTTGTTCCAGTCGGCCAATCGGCCCGCTGTGGATTTCGATGCAGCCCTGATTGCCAACAAAGAACATGAATTCGATGCCTGCCGCCTGCACATCTTCCAACATCGTGGTGACGGCCTGCGGGGCCAATTGGCGAACAAAGGGCGCATCCGCGATGCGATAGGCCCCAAGACGGTTCATGCGAAGCTTGGCACAAAGCCGTAGGAATTGATGGGTGTCGGTCAAGCGCTCCCATTCCGCCAAAAGCACATCGCGCTTTTCAAGGTTTGACTTGGCGGGTTCAACGGGTTTTCGAGGCGAAACGGCGATTGTTTGGCTCGGGTCTTTTAGGTTCAGCCCCCCAACAAATCCCGGCCATGCATCGTGGTTTGACTCTGGCCTCAGATGGATTTTGTGAACCGCGTCGCCCGCGGCGTCAAAGATTTGGATGGACCGCTTAGGGCCCTTATCCGTCTGTTGCTCAAGTGCGAAGGCATGTTTCCAATGGCTTGGGAAAAACCGCAAGTCGATGGTCTTGGAAAAGATCATCGAGGCGTGATCACCTGGACGGTAATCAACATAGCGCCCGACCTTTTCGATCACGCAACTGTCGTTGCGGGTGAGGGCCATGACGTTGCCCAAGGCTTCGACTTCGGGGATGAGCAGATTTGGATGGGCTTCGATCCGCGTGGCACCAAAGCCGACATGCGCGGCGACAAGCTGCGCTTCGGAAATGCCAAGCTGGTCCGCCAAATCTCGGGGGCGTTTGTTTGATGTATTCTGCGCCTCTCGAAGGTCTTTGGGTCGAATATCTTCAGAGCGAATTTCTTGGGGGGTCGTGTCAGCCATATGCGTGCCTTGTTTTGAAGGACGGCTGGCATGGCACCCGAGAATGACAAAGGGTGCGGGGCTGGCATGTATCTGATAGAAATAGTCGGTTAAATCGGGCGTCGCAAGATGTTTGTTTCACCTTACCATATAAGCGTAAATGAAAAGGCGCGTTTGGCACCCGCCGGCGGTTTGGGAACGCGACCAACACGGCGAATGGCCGCCGCTGCCT